>JBHLQC010000022.1:0-16540 GCA_048885185.1 Candidatus Odinarchaeota archaeon
AATCACATGTTGTTGAGCCACTGCCTGTGCCAACGCTTCAGGACCAGACCCATGAGAAACGGATACCGATGACATGATGATAATGGCTCCAAATCTATACTGGTTTAAGGTTTCGGAGCGTCCATCACTTGTAACTGGCGCCGATAATAGAGCACGCGATACATGACTGTAAGATGGCTCAGGAAAGCGACGAGGAGTAAACCAAGATACGGTAATGCTGGAAAAACCACGACCAGAAGACTTGTTACAACCAGAATGAAGAGGCGTTCTGATCGGGCGGCGAGTCCCACGTCAGTGTCTGTGACACCAGCAGCTTGTGCTCGACTACGGGCATAGCTAACTAGCAAACTCCCCGTTATTGCTAGAGCCACCCACCATACAGTAGGACCAAATTGTGGTAATGGATTGGGAAGCCACAAGAAAGGGAAAAGCACAATCACGTCGACAAAACGATCTAGCATGGAATCAAGAAAGCCTCCAGTGACTGACATTTGGTTTGTCTGTCGGGCGACTTCCCCATCGACGCCATCCAGAAGTCCAGCACAAAACACTAACACGGCATAGATGATATACCAATGAAAGAGGAGGAGCACAAATGCGGCACACAGCCCGAGGAAGAACGCGAGCACACTGATAGTATTAGGTGAAATGCCTAGACGAATGAACCCGCGAGCGATGATTCGAACCAGGGGACCAAACACCCGACGAAGGCGAAAGCGTGAAGGCATGATTCTCGTGTCTCTGTTCAGTTAATGTAATGCATTACCTTTTGTGTCTAACACCGCAGAGGCTAGTTCGGCATTTGGAGGAACCTCGGTATGAGGGAGGGTAACACAGCGTGACAACTGGGTATTTGATTCAACAATAGTGTGATCCCCGAGGCTCGTACCCTCACGAATTAGACAATTCATTCCAATTTTAATTTCAGTACCCAGCAGAAGTGGACCCTCCAACCGCGAGTCTTTCCCAATTGTAAGAGTGTCATCGTCTATAGGTCCTGACATCGAAGTGTTCTGAGGAAGATAGGTGCCGGCGGGGACAGGGGTGGGTGGCCAACCTTGGGATAGTATATAGTGATTCAAGGTTACGAGATCAGCTGGGGTGTCAACATCAAACCATCCCTTATCTGTTACCGGAATTCCCCGAATTGATTGACCCTGCGCGAGCCAGCATTGTAAGAGATCAAAGATGGTTGAAGGTTCCCCTTTGCACGTGGCTAAGGTGTGTTCAAAGAATGTGGGTGTCGCTTTTAGTGCGGGTAGTCCTGCATGATATTCGGGGATAAATGCAGGGGACTGGATTATTTCGTGGACGTGTTGAGATGAATCGAGTTGGAGGAGTGTGCCTGGTCGATGGGCTTGTGGATCGTATAGGAGTGCCACCTCCTCTGATGTCTTCGTGAGTTGTTGCAGATTGGTTGCAGTGAGGTATAAATCGCCGGGGAGAAGTATGCACGGAGTCTTTGCAGATAAGTAGGGGAGGACTGCTTGAAAGGAAGATAAGGGGCTGTGTTCCCAGTTTGTTGCTAACACTGGTCGAATATGTGGAGCCAAGAAGGAACTGGTTAGATATTGTTGAACTTGATCGCCGGCATATCCCACGGTTACGAGTATTTTCGTTATGCCTGTTGTGATGACGGCTGTGAGTAAATAGTCCAGAAGGGGACGATTGGCAGCAGGGAGAAGCGGTTTGGGATGATAATCAGTAATGGGAATGAAGCGGGAACCACGACCACTAGCCAAGATTATTGCTTGCACTGATGGAGCCTCGAACAGATTTTATGCGATGGATGTTCTCTACATTAGTGGTGGCAACTCAAAAATGACTAGGCGTCTGACAGTCGACCCGGAGAATCCGGAGTCAGATGTAATCCAAGAAGTAGTGAATCTTATTCAAAGTGGTGGAATTGTCATTCTCCCGACAGATACCGCCTATGGCTTGGCGGGAAATCCTGCAGATGCTACCATTGTCGATCGTGTATTAGCAATAAAAGAGCGCACCGATAAACTAGGGATGCCACTTCTAGTAGGAAATATTGCGCAAGCGCTTTTCCTTGGCAAATTCACACCAGTTGCTCAAACTTTAGCCACCCAATTTTGGCCAGGAGCCCTCACACTCATTGTTCCTGGACGTCGACCATTCCCACCGGGAATTGCAGGACCGGATCGGTCCCTGGCACTACGGATGCCCCACCATCCTGTCACTATCGCAGTCATTCATTCACTGAGTTATCCCATTATTGGAACTAGTGCTAACAAATCCGAATCACCTAGCCCACGTACTGCTGATGCAGCCGCGACACAAGTGGGCCCCTTAGTTGATCTTATCATTGACGCGGGACCCACTCACCATCAAGCCGATTCAACCATCGTCAACAGTACAGTTGAACCACCGGTAATCATTCGCGAAGGGGCTATACGAACTGCAGAGTTAAACCCATTCCTTAAGTGAGAAGAAAACCAGCTGTCCGTTGATACAGAGAAACGGTTCCTGAAGATTTAAAAACGGAAGCGTGCACCCATTGAGCCATATGCTGACGGTCAATGATGAATTTAACATACTAATATCCTGTCGACGGTTTCAAGAAGCGGAAAGTTGCCAAGAGCTACGCCGGATTATTGAAGATGACCCGAACCTTGGAACACTTGAATGGTGTAAACTAACAGGAATCTCATGTCTTGTAGTTGGAAAAATCAGTATAGATGCCCACGAGTTTGTAAAAAAACTAAATCAAATTGTCCAGAAAATGCCCTGGATTATCAAGGATTTAATGAAAATCTATCCCATTGATTTAGTGGTTGATAGCACAGTTAAGGGAATAAGAGCCGGGAGTAAGAAACTAGCCAAAGGCATGACGAAAACCGCGAAGTTCCGTGTAAACTTGAACCGCCGAGATACTGGTTTGGATCGAGACAAATTATTACATGAAATCGCTACGCAATTTCCAGGAAAAGTGGATCTCGAAACATATGACTGGGTAGTAGATGTTGAAATTCTAGGACCAGTAACGGGTCTTGCTCTGCTCCGAGAAGACGAAATTGTGACACTTCGCCACCCTTAACGAGAAATGGCGAGAAGTGCACATCGGTCAAATACTAGTTTTTGTAATGCTGCTTTTCGATCTTCAACACTCTCCGAAATCATTATCGCATTGAGTTCTCTTGGTGAAATTTGAAAAGCGTCTTGAATGGCTCGTTCCTTCTTCTTTGAATTTATTTCTAAAACGGCTGGATCATCTGTTGCCTTAGCCAGACGTAAGAACTCCTGATGAACCTTCTGAATTGTTGTGACGTTCTCACCTATGATTACTCCGCCGAGGTGTAACGTGGATTCTGTTATCCCCAATAGATTCAACGCGTGAGATATTTGACGTTGAGCAGCAGCAAACCGAAGGAGTTCCATGGCAAGGGTGGAGGCGCGCTGCGTGCCGCGATGAAACGCGGTTAGAGCATGAATTGCAGCGAAGAGTAAATGTTTGGGACTAGCAATCGAATCAGCATTGACTAATTGAAAGGTGACGTCATGATCGGAGGCAATCTGTTGAGCTAATTCCACAAGGTCAGAACCCGTCCCCGATTTCGCTAGAGTGCCACCAAATATGCCAACCTGGTGAAGCGTCGAACCAATATGTGTTTCTTGGAGGAGCAAAGATGTCATCTTTTTCACCTGAGGGTAGGGAAATCATTTATCATTGATTAGAAGGGGAAGGTCCAGAAAAACCAATCTGGTAATGGAGAAGGAAGCATGGTTCGAAGAACGAAAGTTACGTAGAGCCCAAGAATGAGTAATAGAAGCGAATAGACCATGAGGGCATAATCCCGTTTTCGCAACTTTAGCCCATACAGGCTAGTCCGTGCTGCAGTAGAACCGAAGGCACGGGATTCAAGGCTTTCTGCCACTTGAAGAGCGCGTCGTATTGAGCTGACGATAACCGGGATTAGGATGGGAATATAGTTACGGACACGTTGAAGGATATTACCGCTTTCTAATTCAAGACCTCGCGACATTTGGGCGTCACGAATGGTTTCTGTTTCTGTAGCGATGGTTGGAACATAGCGTACAGCCATGGAGAACGCAAAGGCAAATTCGTAGGGTATGTGCATTTCAATGAGGGCTTGGGCGAAGTCGTCGGGATGGACGGTTAGAAAGAAGATGGAAAATGCGGTCATTAATGCTGTGAGCCGTAGAACAGTGGATACCGCGAAGGAGAAGCTGATAAAGTATGAGTTTATGATGAGGATGAACCCTGCGAGGAAGGCCAGCCCCTTGAGGCTCCGGGACCATTGCTGGATGGACTTGGCTAGGAGGATAAAGGGAAGCATAGATAGTATGATGATTAGGAGTGGGAGGAGTTCCAGAAAAAGCATAGTGAGGATGGAAAAACACGCCGCCATGAAAAAAGTAGTGCGAGGATCGAGACCGTGCATGAAGGTGTGTTTCTGTTTAAACCGAAATGCTTCGAAGATAGCAGCCATGTGACGGTTCACCTCGGCCTCCGAAGTATTTGATTAACTGCCTTGACTGCTTCAGTAAGTGTCAAGAGATCAGTAGGAAATCGTGGTTCATGTTCAGCAAGTTGGTGGGCAAACTGGGTGAGTTGCGGAGGTAGAAGGCGGGCTCGTTCTAGAATGGAGAGATTACTGAGAATTTGTCGAGGTGTTCCATCGGCAATGAGTTCACCTTGTGATAAAACGACAATGCGGTCAACGGCTTTGACCGCGAATTCAACATCATGAGTGACGAGTATTAGGATATGATTTGATTTGCGAAAAGATGCAATAAAGTCGAGAAGCTTTTGTTTTTGCAACGCGTCTTGCGCCTGAGTCGGTTCGTCTAAAATGAGCACCTGAGGTTCGACGCACAATACAGAGGCGAGGGCTAACCGTTTTCGTTCACCACCACTAAGTAAGAATGGAGATTGGTCATGGTATTTAGTGAGTTCAAACAGTGTCAGAAACTGGTTCACCCGTTCTTCAATTTCTTCTTTTGAAAAGTGTAGGTTTCGCAGCCCAAAGCCGATTTCCGCTTGAAGTGTGTCAGCAAAAAGTTGGTGATCCGCATTCTGGAATACAAATCCGACTTTTCGCGCAAGTTGTGCCGTGGATGTCTCGCGAGTATTAACGCCTTCAAGGTAAACTGTGCCACGCGTAGGTTTCAGCAGCCCATTGATGTGCTTGACCAAAGTGGTTTTTCCTGCACCGTTTTCTCCCATTAATGCAACAGTTTCACCAGGTTGTATTTGCAGACTGAGGTTCTGGAGAACAGGTTGATTAGGTTCGTACTCGAACCAGACATCGTCAAAGATTATCATTTGCGAACCTCCTGCAAAATCGCTTTCACCGCTTGGTCAACTGAAAGACCAGTAGCAGCGCGGATATTGGGGTGTTTTACACGTTTCATAAGCTGGATTACTGGGGGCACAGCTACTCCAACCTTAGCAACGGCAGGTTTGTTGATGACCTGACTGGGAGGACCCCTGATAACTATGCGTCCTTCTGCTAATACAACGAGTTCTTGGATGTGTGGGAGAACGAGTTCCAGTCGATGTTCAATTAATAGAATCGTTAGTTGCATATCCCGGTTTAACTGGGTAAGCAGTTCTAGGACTTCAAATGCTGAAAGAGGATCGAGGTTAGCTGTGGGTTCATCTAGGACGAGGATATCCGGTTGGAGTGCTAAAACGGCCGCAATAGCAACACGTTGCTGTTCACCACCCGATAATTCGTAGGGCGCTTTATCACGAATATCTTCAAGATGAATTTGTTGAATCAGCGTTTCGACTCGGTGGCGAATTTCATCTCGGGGAACGCCGAGATTCTCTGGGCCAAATGCAAGTTCTCGTTCCACAGTGGGAGCGATTAATTGATTTTCTGGATTCTGAAATACTAAACCGACTTTCTGCGCTAACTCATGTGCGGGATGTTCTTGAGTATCTAAACCATGGACTTTGACTGACCCTTCAAGCGTCCCAGGATGGAAATGCGGAATTAACCCATTCAAACATCGTGCGAGTGTAGTTTTTCCGCAGCCGCTGGGTCCAACTAGCCCGAAAAATGCCCCTTGAGGGATAGATAAGGAAATATTGTTTAAGACTTTGGAGTCGGAAGCCGAATACGTGAAGGAGAGCTGGTCAATTTCAATGCTCACACTGGGTCACCCAACGGCACCTGAATTCGGGGTCGTGTGGGATGTGTCACGACGGGCTTTTAGAGTTTTCCGGAGCAATTGCAATGCTAACCCTAAGGCATGATCGCTGGATGCCGTTCCATTAGCCCCTGCCGCAGAGGGATGACCTCCTCCGGCACCTCCAATTAATTCACCCAGTGGCTCCATTACATCCTTGGCAAGATCTAATCCATAATCACGGTTTACAGCGGAAGCACATCGCGAACTTACGCGAACTTCATCCTTTTTCGTTGCACAGGCCAAAGCGATGTCTGCCCCTAACCCAATAAGGGCACGACTCGCACTAGCCTCATAAGAACGGATTGTTGTTGCAGCGATTAAGAGTCCAAATTCATCGTACACGACTGTTCTTTTGGCCGCCTTTAATCGGGCAACCCGCTCGGATTTGTCCAGTGGTGTGGAAAGAAGATTCAGAACCCGTTTATAGTCTGCTCCGTATCGGAGTAATGAAAGAAAATGTTCAAAGGTCTTGTTTGTAGCGATATGAAAATGTCGGGAATCATACACAAGACCACTGGCTAGAAGCGTAGCCACATCAGCAGAAGGAGAATGACCACTAGCTTCCCAAATTTGTAACACAAGTTCTGCTGTTGAACAAATATCGTCATCATAAAGACTGAAGTTAACGAGTTTGGGAAGATCCTTGTGTGGCACGTGGTGGTCAACACAAAAAGTGGTAACATCTTTTTTTGGAAAATATGGGGCGAGCGTACCCATTTGTTCGACGTTATTCAAATCAACCAGGATTATGGTAGAATGTTTGGCAAGGTCTTGGGGAGCGGCGAGAGGAAGATCGAAGGCGTCGGCTACATTTTTTGCACTTCGATTGAGACTTTCAGCAAACATTTGAACATTAACTTTTGAACGAAGTGTCAGGAGATTTGTTAGGGCTGCTGCGCTACCCACGGCATCAGGATCAGCACTTTGGTGCATGACAATTGCCACTGAGTCTTTTACATGGTCTGTAAGTGTTGAAAGGAATTGAGAAGGGGATAGTTGTTTCAAGAGATAGACCCGCCATCATTTAGGTGATGCCGGTGGCAGGCTTGGATTTCGCACTAGCCTGCGGGGGCAGAACCCGGTTGACCTAGCATTCCTCGGAGGGTTTCCTGGAGAGTTTCGAATTGTTTCCGCAATTGGGCTTCCTGTTTTTCTAATGATTTCACTCGAACTTCCAAGGCCTCGTTCTGCTCCTCCAAGGCTTTTTTCGCACTGGCTTTTGTTGTCTTAAAGAGTAATGGACCAGTGGCTTGATAGACCACACTCTTTGCAGTAAGGCCCTTCACCTGATCAAGGGCACTATTGGTTTCAGCTAATTGCTGTTTGACTTGGACCAGCAAGGCCGTTACATATTGTAAACTATCACGTGTTTGTTGAACTCGCGCAAGTTGTTGGCGAACACGTGGTGGAAGTTCTTCACCCATTTTTCATCACCGTAAATTGGTGTACACCATCAGCCACCAAATACAATCGCACAAGCGAAGTTGCGGCGGCACGAAGCGCCGTAACGTCCTTGGCGGCAAGGTGAAACACTATTTGATTCTGATTGGATTTAACCTGAAGCGTAACTCTTTTTGAATCTATCGACGCAAATTCTGGTTTTAGAGCAGCAAGGATTACATCCCGGTTTGCTGGATTTTTCGCGTGAAGTGTTATTGTAAGCTTGTATTGTTGGGCTTGTATTGAACTCGAGTTCCCAGGAGGGGTTACCATCGTTTCTGATCTCCCATTGGTTTGGTCAGAAAGTGTTTAGTTACTATTGAAGGGCCTAATGGGTGTTGTTCATCCAGAGACAAAAAATCTATCGACCTGTATTGAGCAATTCCCACCCGAAGCAGTGCGGATTTCCCTTTCGGTGTAGGAAGTTCTTCGCGAGTAGAATAAGGCACATCTAATGCTTGCGCTAGTAGTTCACCGTTTTTTTGATCAGAAGGGGAATCGGGTATGACATAAAGATTTTTGATTCCACTTGTTGGTTTAACCTTGCTTTCTCGAAGTAATCGGGCTGTTTTTATTATGATGGTGGGAGGTTGAAATTCCCAGAGTTCACCGTTAAATTCGAGAAAGCCGAGGCGTCCTGGGTTTCCATGATAGGCTCCAACAAGCAGTATTCGCGTTGAACCAAGATTCTGTGCTGTTTCACAGAATTCACCAAAGCTTTGTTTACCTCGAGTAAAGCGAATGGACCCGGGAATTACCCGAGAGAGTTCTTTAATGAAGCTGCGAATACGTTGAGTGGGTTTTCGAGTAGTCCCAATGGCAATCACTATGTTCGCCCGCTCGCAGAGCGTTCACGAAATGATCGGAGAATTTTCTGAGCGTCTGTGGCAGGAACATAGGCTCCACCCGTGTAGGTGTGTCCACATTTACGACAGGTCCAGATTCCGGTTGATAAGCGGCGAACTGCTTTAGTTTGACAACTAGGACATTTGTGTAGGATTTTCATGTTGGCTTCAATCTTTGCTACTCGCTGTCGGAGTGTTACTCCATATCGAGCGCCAAAACGCCCTGCTCGTCCTGCTTTCTTTGTTCGACCCATGGAATTACTCACCGTTTGGGAAGCTGTTTACGCATCTTTTTAACAATTTTGCTCGCGCGTTCAATGGCATCAGTAACTTCCTGATATGTGAATGGAACCTCACCAGACTTCTGCATTGAAGAGATAGTGTCATCACCATCAATAGCAATGGAAATTCGACCGTCCATGACATTCTCTTCTTCCAAGGTGGGATCAGCTACAAGTGTCCCATCAATTTTTGCGAAGGTTACGGTAAGTGGTGGTGGACCCATTTCGAGAGGAACCGTTTCTTCCAGGAGTTCAGCTGTGCCGTCCTCAGTAACATTGACCTTTGGAAGTTTGGTATTCATCAAAGCACCGATAGCCGCTATTGAGGCAACATCAATGAGATTACCGTGGTCTGCAAGAATATACAAGTCTAACATGACCAAGTAAACGTGCTCACCAGATTTGATACATAAGGAAGACCTTTGAATCGCACTTGAATGGCGAATTCCACGATCCACCACTCGTGCTAATTCGATGGCCTGTTCACCAGGCGGTCCCAGCTCAAATTCAGGGGAAGCAATGGGGAAGAGTTCAGCTGAGGTAATAACAACTCCTTCATCAGGAGTGTCAGGAAAAGGCTTTCCAACCTGGATTTTAACACCAGCAAGTACTCGACTCTTACCTAACCACACTTCAGAAGAACCCTCTGCCTTGGAAATAACATCTTGAATGAGTTTGATTGGTCGAATATCATCAAAACCTCGACCGTCAACTCGCTTTCCTTCGCGTAGTAATGTACTGATTCGTTCTCGATCAATTTCTGCAACGATTTTCATTGTCATTTCACTCCATCTCTTTGGGTGATTCAGTTTTCTTCTTCTTCGACGTTTTTGTTTTCTTTGTCGTCTTTGGCTTTTCTTTAGCCTTCTCAGTGGTAGACCGTTTGGTGCGTTTTCGTGTTGGTTTGGGCTCTTCTTCTTCGGGCTTTTCTTCTTCAAACGTCTCAAGAGGTTCTGGTGAATCCTCTGCGATTTGCTCACGAATCTTTGAGTATTTCTTTAAGAGGACTTCTTTTTGCATTTCGTGAATCTGGTGGATGCCTTCTTCAGCCATTTGAAGAGCAGTGGCGAATTCTTTCTTCGTGAGTTTACCATCCATCTGGAGAAGGGTAATTTCACCACGCTCGGGAGCCATTACCGTGGGAACATCTGCATCCCCAATTTTGTCTTCGATATCACTTAGATCTAAAGCGATTTTCCCATCGATTTTCCCTGCAGCGACTCCTGCGACGAGCCCTCGCATTGGGATGCCAGCATCTGCCAAAGCGAGAGATGCAACTGTAGCACTGGCACACCGTGACCCACCATCAGCCTCGAGGACTTGTATAAAGACATCAATGGCAGCGCGGGGATATTTTTTCAAGAATAGCATGGGTTCAAGAGCTTGGCGCAGAACCATAGAGATTTCATGCTCTCGACGACTAGGAGCGGGGCGTTTCCGGTCAGAAACAGAAAATGTCGCCATACGATAGATGACCCGGAGCAGGGCACGATCTGATTGGGCTAGATGTCGTGGATGCAGTTCACGTGGTCCATAAACCGCTGCGACGATTTTGTTCCTTCCATGTTCGATGTAAGCAGATCCATCAGCTCGGCTGAGGTTTCCCACTTCCAAGCGTATGGGACGAAGCTCATCGAGTTTTCGTCCATCCGTTCGAAGGCCCTTCCCATCAATCAGTGGTTGTTCTGCTTCAGCTTTTTTATCACTCATCTTTTTCACCTTTCATATCAGCAAGCTTTGCACTAATGGTTTCACGAACGCGGTCAGTTAACCCGCTTGTATGGGCTTCGCGTTCAATTTGACGAATTGCGTCAATAGCTATGTCAACACGGTCGGGAGTCCCTTTCATCCAGACAACACCGTTTTGTCCAACGACTATGTCGGTTTGGAGTTCGGATTTCAACATATTAATCATCGAACCCTTCCGACCAATCAGTCGCGGTACACGAGCAGGAGTTATCGTCATGAGAACTCCTCCACGGATTTTTCCTAGTCCGCGGCCTCGTGTCGTGATGAGGGGATCCCGCGTTCGATCTGCAGCAATTATTTCAGCTACAACGGATTCACCGAGATCATACCATCTTCGAAGGTTTTCCTTTGCATGTGTCGCATCGCGACGAGAGAGGGCATGCATGACTGGGAGCATAGCGGGATATGGGCTATTTATGTCTACAAGCCAGCCATTTAGGGTAACTTCAACAACTTTTCCGATGATAATGTCTCGGACTTTAGGAGTATATTGTCCCTGTAATGGAACGACATAGATGGTTTTTCCTTTCATCTTTGCAAGTCCAAT
The DNA here is from genome assembly GCA_048885185.1 of Candidatus Odinarchaeota archaeon. GTDB lineage: Archaea > Asgardarchaeota > Hermodarchaeia > Hermodarchaeales > Hermodarchaeaceae > Hermodarchaeum. The sequence continues at coordinate 11,049 of JBHLQC010000022.1, forward strand.
GACAGCAGCAAAGACTTGTTCTTGCTCTTTATAGGCTCCATCGCCCTGGCGATAATCGCCTTCAGCAAGTAGTTGTCCAGGAACCACAATGTCTTGTTGTTCAAAATAAATTGACACGTGAATTTTTCCTCCTATATTGATTCTTTTTTGAGTATCTTAATTTCGGCGCGTCCACGGGTGAGGTTGTTCAAAGCATCGATGAGTTCACCGCGGAGTCCACCTGGAACCTCGACGATGGCAATCCATGAGCCATCTTTTTGCCACTCATCCTTTGCAATGGTTCCTAATCGTTCGACAATTCCGTAGCCTTTGGGAGCAAAGTCTGGAGGGATTTTTATGGCTAATTGTTGGATTTCCATCCGAATAGGAATGACTGGTTGCAGGGATTTAACGACGTCCCGGACTTGCTCTTCTGCAGTCTGTGTGGAATCAATCACTATATGAGCTTCTTCCATTGCGGACTCGATTCGTTTAGGTGGATGGGGGAGCCCAGTTTTAGGGTTGATGCAATTTCGGACGATAATATCAATAACCTGTCGTCGTCGCTTCTCCACCATTTCACGGCGTTGTTCTGCCGTGAGTTGAAGTGAACCAGTTTCCAGTATTTGCTTGGCTACCTCAAGTTCATCTGTAGTCCCAAATGCCTCTTCTAAAGCTTCAACCGGCGATTTTTTCCCCCGAAGGGCATCCTCATAGATAGTGTCCCCAACTAGCACCTCTCGGAGTTCAATTTCTTCACCTTGTTTGTAGCTCCAAGCTAGTTTGGGATCCACAACAATTTCGAACCGCTTTCCATGGGTTTCAAGTCGCGCAAGAACAGCATCACCCAAATCAACGCGTTTATCGCCACGCATTCCTCCAGTTCCAGACATTACAACTATCACTCCTTCATGGGGTTGTATCAAAAAGGGCTTGCACAGACTTCTTGTCTAATAGTGTGAACCGCTTATCTTTAGTCATTACTTTGGCAGCCACAAACCCTTCTGGTCGTAGGGGCGATGTGGCTGTTGCCTTGTGTACACGCAGAGCTAATTTCAGGGCGTCTTCCACATTCAAATCAGATCTATACTCGCGTTCTAACATTGCATTCATTTCATCTGCCCCATTACCTACGGCTTGAGCTTTATAGCTCCAAAAGGTGCCAATAGGCGTCGTCAAGTAGAGTTGGGGCGCTGAATCAACTCCGACCATTAACGTGGAAACGCCATACGGTCGTGTGCCTCCTTGTTGAGTATAGGATTGAATGTGATCGCTTAGTTTCTTTCCAAGAACCTTTACTGAAATAGGCTCGCCAAACGTTAGTTGATGGATTTGTGCCAATTCACGACCGTAGGTTACCAGCGTACGTGCATCACCAGAAAGCCCAGCGATGGCGGCACCAATTGCATCGTCTATTGTAAAGATTTTATCATTATGATTAGGTTCCTGAAGAACGTGTTTTCGGAGGACCGCAGTAAGTACAACGCCATCGGTGCCACGAATACCAAGAATTGGAGTGCCCTTTCGAACCGCTTCGAACGCGTACTCAACCTGAAAGAGGCGTCCATCAGGACTAAATGTGGTTAGGGCGATATCGTAGCTCGCTGTCTGGCTTTGCAATGAGGGTGCCTCCATCAACGTCTCATAAGAAGGGAAGTATGTTGGCCCTCTTACTTTTACGTTACATCTTACAGTTTTGCCGTTTAGGAGCAACGCCTTTAAAATTTTATTCTTGACTGCCTCTCAGGCTCGAGAATGAACAAAAACAGACCTAGTCCTGAGCAATGTGGATATAGTAGACGACCCCAATGCAAAGTAACGCCGTAAGGAGTGCTGCAAGTCCACCAAACCCAAGAAAGGCAATAACAACGATGATTATCCAGATTAATACAACTTCAAACCATCCAGCCGTGTCTCCATACCATTCTCGAAGGTTTCCAAGAAAAACTATCATTCCGATGAACGTGAGCGTCAAAAAAAGAATCGCCATGATTCCTGTGACAACTGGTCCGAGTAGTTCCAGAGAAGGAAGCAAGGGACTAGTTGGTATCACCATTAGTGCAATGAAAATGCTGAAGATTATAACTGCGAACAAACTAATGAGTAATGTTCGCCGAATGAACCGACGCTCTCGACCTTTGTCTGACGACATTGACAATAGCAGCCTCACTTTCACGGGCTTAGGATGCGAAGACTCAAAAGGTGAGAAGCTTAAAAGTCTTTGGCTGTGGGTTCCCCATGCCAGTACCCCGTATCTGGACACTACGCATAACCAGACCACAACGCCGACAATTATACCGAATTCGACGTCGTGCCACACCCTTTGAAGGCGTCGCTTTACTTTTTGGAATTTATGAGGATGCCAAAACTGCAGTTCGTGTAGTACGAATCGTTGAAATGGAGAATGTAGCCCAATCCAGAGCAACCTTTGCAATCGACCCAGAGGAACAATTTCAGATAATTTCCGAAGCAGAGAATCAGGGATTAGTACAAGTAGGAATATACCATTCCCATCCCGCACCACCTAAACCCTCCGGCTGGGATTTAGAATACATGGCATATAACCCCGTCGTATGGATAATTGATGGTGTATCAATTATTGCCCGACGAATGAGAGCCTATCAACTCATTGAGGGAAAACTGCATTCCGTTCGTATTCAAACCGTTTAATTAATAATGAAAAGAGGTGGGGGCTCTCGGCTCGTCGCGAGATCGTCATAGCACAAGGCTCAGTATGGAGCGGCGGTGCTTCACTGAACCCCGGAAATCATGAAAGGCTACGCGAGCTTTATCTGTTTTGGCACTCAACTCAAACCAGCATCTGACGAGTATTAAACAAAGAAAAAACAGCTATCGATGTTTCCTAGGTTTAATTACATCACGTGCATCGAGTTGTGGAAGCAAAGATACTGCTTTTCGAATCGTGCCACTTATTCCAACGACCTGAAGCAGAAGTGGGATTGAATTACAGGTTGTCATTGTTGCGAGGGCCGCCCGCAGAGGTTGCACCTGATCATGTTGGCAACGAAGAATTGCAGCGTGGGATTCTTGACGATACGCGATTAACCAAAACCCGATGCGGCTAACACCTAATTCGCCGTATAATTCCTGTAACTGTTGCCATACTGCGTTGCGAAAAGTAGATTCTGAGGGAAGTTTCTCCTTCGTGTGAAGACGAACAGCTAGATACCGGCGTCGAGAACGCATATCTAATCCTTCCTCCTGTGCGGCTTCGATAAGACCGATTTCATCGAATTGTGTATTTTTTTGATTAGCTCTATTGGTCTTTGTAAAATTGCATTCTTTGCTTCTGTCTCAGGAATGCTAGCCAGATACCCCAATGCTGCAAGATCACGGGGAGCCCTTAACCCCCAATAATCTGTTGTACCGCTAGTTAGAATTAGGTTACATTTAGCTCGAAGTAAATGGTCTATAGCAATTTTCATGACCCGCATGAGCCGGGAACGGGCTGGTCCTTTATTGGAAAGAAGTTTCTGAAGACAAATTTCAACTGGTTTATCATTGTTGGCTAATGCTCGAGAGATTTGAGAATCAATAATTGTGAAATCGTCTATGTCTTGGAGCATTACCATATCGACTTCAGGAATTTCTGCTGCCGATAACCAGACCGGTTTTGTGCGACCATGAATGACAAGAAGATTAGTCTGATTGCGTTGATTCTTCACATGACTTCGTAGTCGAGTAGCACTCCGAGGTGCTATGGTTACTCGCTGAATGATATCCAAATCCTTGTCATGGAATCTTTGACTGAGAGGTCTGGGTGATTCAAGGGCAAACCCAGCAAATTGAAGTTCTCGAACCATATCAAGAAACTGCTTAACGTCCGAATCACTCTGGCGTTGCGTTAAACGAACATCAAGATCGTAGGTTCGCATGCGTTTCCATCCTAAATGAGTTTGAATTGACGGCAAAGGCTTTGCAGTTCATCAGGGGTATGTTTCGAACCTGCAAATCGGATTACCAGACGCAGTGAATCACCCTGATTTAATATGCGTAAACGTCCCTGATAAGATTCCTGCTTATCAAACCGTAGAAAAATCTGCCCTTTCTTGTCGATACGACTCTCAAAGGTTTCAGCGATTTCGTTACGATCTTCTGCAAGGAGTCGATTTCCAATCGATTGCACAGCAAGTTTCGCTTGTGCACGTTGGTCTAAGCAGATTTCCAGGCGAATAATTGGATTATGAAAATGACCGCGAACCTTATTCCGCTTAAATTTTAGTAAGGCATGAACCGCTTCGGGAAATAGATTGAAAATTGCCGTTTTAACCTTCTCTTCATCCTCAGTTGCATGCACTAGTGCTTGTACATCAATTCGAACTGGTCCCCGTTCCAATACGGACACAGGTTCGTCACTTCCCAAAAGGAATTTGGTGCAATTACTTTCCTCTTCGACCATATTTTCCGATACTAGGACGAAGCTTCTCGGCGCCCTTTCCCTTGTGGCGTAGACCACGTGAAGTTTTTCCTGCAGGAGTTAATCCTCGAAATGCTCGACCCTTCTGAACTGGTTCACAAATCCACTTAATCCGCTGGTCAGCTTGGATTGCGGGATGAGAAGGATCAACCAAGATTATCTCATACCAGAGACTCTTTCCATCCTCAGCGATATAGTAAGAACCAAGTATTCGAAGATTTGGGAATTTTCGGGACGCACGTTCCTCGGCAATCCATTGCCGGCTGCGACCCGGGGTAATTTTCACCGTTCCCATTTTCTTTGGTTTCCGACCCATCGTTGGTCGTGGTTTCCGGCGAGAACCGCGAGTTATACGCTGGCGAACTACAATGAAACCCTGCTTTGCGCGATACCCAATTTGACGAGCGCGATCAAGTCGAGTGGGTCTACTAATGCGGTTGGTTGCAGGTTCTTTTCGCCACTCGATTAGCCGCGTGCGAATCAGGGCTTTCAATTCTTTATCATGGCTAGCATAGAGCTCGCCAATGTGTTTGTACATCGACGTAGACGCCTCCGCGTAATAGAGGATAGCGAACCGCCATTGTATATAAAATTGTTATGCTACTACTTGAGAAGTGCTAATAACTTCTCAGCGATAACCATGGAGTTCGCTCGTGAAGCTTCATTGGTCTGAGCACCAATATGGGGGGTTGAAACAACGTTTGGTAAGGCAATGAGCTTTTTGAGTAACTCGTTGGAAAAGGGAGGTTCTTCTGTAAAGACATCGATGCCTGCACCTCCGAGGTGGCCGTCAACAAGACTTTGGTATAGGGCGTCCTCATCAACCACGCCTCCTCGAGCGGTATGGATTAAAATTGCTCCTTTGGGCATTGCAGAAATTTCTCGTTTTCCAATGAGGCCACGAGTTTTTGGTGTTAGAGGTACGTGTACAGTGAGGACATCGGAGACTGAAGTTAATTCGTCCGAGGGTAGAAACTTGACGCCAAGTTCCTTCATAGCCTCAATCCGTTCAGGCATAATGTCAAAGCCAAAGACTGGCATCTGAAAGGCTAGAGCTCGTTTTGCAACTTCTTCC
>JBHLQC010000023.1:0-16252 GCA_048885185.1 Candidatus Odinarchaeota archaeon
AAAGCAAAGCCTAAGGAGAAGAAGAAGGAAGAAAAGCCCAAGGCGAAACCTAAGGCGAAGAAGAAAGAAAAAACAAAGCCTAAGGCGAAGAAGAAGGAAGAAAAGCCCAAGGCAAAACCCAAGGCGAAGCCTAAAGATAAGAAGACCGAGAAAAAACCCAAGACCAAGGAAGGAAAATAGGGCATAAAACCTCTAGGGTTCACGTCGTTAAATGCACTTGTTTTCGAAGTGCTTATGACTTATTTCGGTCCAGGTCCATATTCCCCAAAATTGCATCTGCAAGTTTTTGAAGATTCTGATGAGACCATTCAGGACATTCTTCCATCAAAAAGTCTGTTATCTGAGTTTGGTGAAGTTCTCGATTTGAGTACCTTTGAGCATATTCTTGGCAAATCTGGCGAATATCGAAAGTAGCCAATACTGGGGTTTCTCTCCACCTAACAATATACGCGTTGATGGGATCAACTCCGTCTTGGGTAAGATCCAGATCCGTTTCGCGTTGCCAAAGAGCTACTTCCTTCTTTGCATTTCCAGGTTCATCAGAGGCGTGAGCAACATTTACCCCACCCACCAGGCCATATTTTCCACGAAGACTCTCGGGGCTAGCCTTCTCAACAAAAGTGGCTCCAAGAACATCGCGAAGACGCGTAACGATATTTTTCCCCTCTAACACTGTTGCAATCACATGACCGACTTGAATAAATTGCATCAGCCAAGGATAGAAGAATTTTCCTTGATGAATGGCGTAGTGTTTTTCTGCCAAATGCTGTGGTACGGCCATCTCTATGAAACCTCTAATCGAAATATCCGGAAGCGCAGTCAGAATTTGTTCAAAGACGGCAGCACTAACACCGCGTCGCATTGTTGCGTCTGGTTTTAAAACCAGCAGAGTTTGTTCCATAGGCAACACCTTGTTCAGGCACAATTGGCTTTGTTTACAAAAAACCTTCTCTAGGTGGAATAATTCTAGGTGGGTTCGGAATCTAACTACATAAGCCTTAAATATCGCAATCTTGTCCCACCAGACGAGAGACCATTGCTCCTCTTATTCCAGTTTGTCAAAGAAGGTTTCATGAATGCCAATCCGTCAGCCAATTGTCACCATGTTGGGTCATATTGACACTGGAAAAACGAGTTTGCTAGATAAAATCCGTGGGACTGCCGTTCAAGCCCGAGAGGCTGGAGGTATTACTCAACAAATTGGAGCGAGTTTTTTCCCGATTTCAACCGTGAAAGAACTAGTTGGTCCTCTCATGAAATCGTTCAAACGCCGACTTACTCTTCCTGGGCTCCTCGTTATTGATACGCCAGGTCATGCCGCATTCTTCAATCTCCGCAAGCGTGGAGGCGCAGTGGCTGACATAGCAATCTTGGTCGTTGATATTGTAGACGGTCTCCAACCCCAAACCTATGAGTCTCTTCGCATTCTTCGCGCTCGCAAAACACCGTTCATAATCGCACTCAATAAAGTTGATCGATTACCAGGATGGAAACCTCAAGAAACATGGATAATCTCCCAATCGATGGCTGCTCAATCCGAATATGTCAGAGGACAACTTGATGAAAAAATCTACGAAGTCATGGGAGATCTTTCACGGGAAGAATTTCAATCTGATCGATATGATCGCATCACGGATTTCGCTAAAACCGTGGCAATCGTTCCAACAAGTGCAAAAACCGGGGAGGGTTTGTCGGATTTGCTCTTGGTTTTAGTAGGGTTAGCTCAACAATTCTTCAAAAAACAACTCAAAGTAACCTCAGGTCCTGCAAAAGGCGTTGTCCTAGAAGTAAAGGAAGAATCAGGGTTGGGAGTCACAATTGATTCAATTATTTATGATGGTGTTCTGAACAAAGGTGACACCATTGTGGTTGGTGGGCTCCCAGAACCAATAACTACCCATGCTCGAGCCCTTCTAATGCCCAAGCCGCTTGATGAAATTCGAGATCCTCGGGAACGGTTTTCCCCTGTAAAAGAAGTCGTAGCCGCTGCTGGTATCAAAATTGCCGCTCCCGATTTAGATAATGCAATTGCTGGAGCAGGACTTTTTGTGGCTAACACTGATGAGGAAGCCGTCTCTGCGAGAGAACGGATCATCCAGGATATGGAAGCCGTTCGGATTGAAACAGACAAAATTGGTATCTTTTTGAAAGCTGATACACTAGGCTCCTTAGAAGCACTCATTGAGTTTCTTCGTGAACGTGAAATTCCCATTCGTCGAGCTGACATTGGAGATATTTCCAAAAAAGACGTGGTGGAAGTTTCCACTGTTGCTGATACTGATCCTTTCTTGGGTGTGATTCTTGCTTTCAACTCCAAACCACTACCGGATGCTGCAAATGAAGCTGACACGCAGGGCGTGCCAATATTCCAGAGTCAGATAATCTATGACCTTGTCGACCAATATGAGACTTGGGTTGCTGATAAGCGACGGAAACTGGAAGAAGCAATGTTAGAGGAACTAACGTTTCCAGGAAAAATCGAATTAATGCCTGGCTATGTCTTCCGCCAAAGTAATCCTGCGGTTGTTGGAGTAAAAGTTCTGGCAGGCCGTATTAAGGCAAAAAGCCAACTCATCACACCTGAAAATAAGCGAATTGGCAACATTCAACAGATTCAGGATAAAGGCGAAACCATTTCCGAAGCACGAATTGGTGCCGAGGTAGCCGTTTCCATCAGAGGCGTTACCGTTGGTCGGCAAATCGATGAAGGGGATATCCTTTACATCGATCTCCCCGAAGGCATGGTAATCCGACTCAATCAAGAATTCAAAGACAAACTTACCGCTGATGAACTGGAAGTCTTACAAGAATTTTTGGAGTTAAAACGAAAATACGTCCAGCCCTTTTGGGGTGTGTAAAGACATCAATCTTAGGGCTTTTCTTCTCTGAGAAACATTCTCTCATTTGATGGCAAAATTGATAAGCGCTTACCACAAGCTACGACCCTGCCATTGCGCTCCTTTGGAAAAGGACGCTATTAAACAAACACAGTCAAATTGAGGATTCAAATATGACACGTATCCGTTTAGTCATCGGTGACCCTGGAAGTGGCAAAACCACCCAACTTGAGCTCAGTGAACAATATAGCCGAACCCTCCATGGAAAAATTATCGGTGAAATAGTGGAGGGTAGTTCCCTCGGTCTAGGTGGATATCAGTTCAAAATTACTGGTGGAAGTGATGGCGACGGTGCACCGATGCGACCTGATGTTCACGGTGCAGTTCGTAAGCGGCCTCTGCTTAGTGGAGGTATCGGCTATCAACCGAAGAATAAGGGAGAACGTCGTCGTCGCCGTGTCCGTGGAAATGAGATTACCGATGAAATCGTGCAAGTTAATGTGAAAATTGTTACTCACGGAGAAACTGATCTCCTTGAGCTTATTGAAAAGAGTTCATCCTAAAAAGAATAAAACAACCTGTACCTAAATGAGATGAAGAATGATTATGTCCGTGAAAAAAACGATGCCCAAACAGGCTGAAGTCAACATCGGATTAGTTGGACATGTTGACCATGGGAAGACCACTTTGGCTAGGGCATTGTCTGGTGAATGGACAGATCGTCATTCTGAAGAAATTCGTCGAGGAATTTCAATTAAATTAGGATACGCTGATGTAACTTTTTACAAATGCTCAAAATGCAAAGGAGCTGCTGCATACTCAACAACCTCAAAATGCGAGAAATGCGGGGGATCCGCAGAACCTTTGCGACGAATATCATTGGTAGATGCACCAGGACACGAAGTCCTAATGGCAACAATGATTTCAGGTGCAGCCCTAATGGATGGGGCGTTACTACTCATTGCAGCTGATGAGAAATGTCCTCAACCACAAACACGAGAGCATTTAGCAGCTCTGGAAATTATTGGGGTCAATAAAATCATAATTGTACAAAACAAAGTCGAACTCGTCTCTGAAAAGGAAGCAATGAACAACTATACGCAAATCAAAAGCTTTGTAGCTGGATCAATTGCCGAAAATGCTCCAATTATCCCAATTTCTGCTATGTTTGGTACAAATATTGACTATCTTATCCAAACAATTGAACAGGTTATTCCTACACCAAAAAGAGATTTAGACAAACCTGGATTGTTCTATGTTGCCAGGTCATTTGATGTCAATAAACCTGGCACACGACCCAAAGATTTACGAGGCGGTGTCATCGGTGGGACAATTATCCAAGGAAAGGTGAATGTAGGTGATGAACTGGAAATTCGACCAGGAATTCCACTAAAAAAGGAAAAATCCTCCCTTTCATACGCACCCCTCTTTACCTCTGTAACGAGCATACAAACCGGTCAAGGTAAATCCCTGAAAACTGCTCATCCCAGCGGTCTAATTGGCGTGGGAACAAAACTTGATCCTGCGTTGACTCGTGCTGATGCATTAATTGGTAATCTAGCGGGACCCGCTGGGCAACTTCCGCCCATTGTGGATCAGATTACTCTCGAAACCCATTTGTTGAAACGGGTTGTGGGTGCCGTCGACCAAGTTGCTGTGCAAAATATCAAACTCAATGAGATACTCATGCTAATTGTCGGTTCTTCTGCAACTGTCGGGGAAATAACAAAAATTGCAGGTAAAAACAAAACCACCTTTACACTTCGGAAACCCGTTGCGATTATACCTGGTCAACGCGTAGCAATTAGTCGGCAGATAGAAATGAGGTGGCGGTTGATTGGATGGGGCACCGTCATTGAGGAATAAACATTCGTTTAGTCAGGGTACGAATGTTCTTCTTGATACCAACTTTCTCCTCCTTCCCTTTCAACGCCGCATTGATATTTTTGAAGAAATACCGAAACTTATCGGTCGGACAGTCACATTTCTAGTACTTCCCCAAATTCTCCAAGAATTACAATGGATTGAACTGAAAGGATCAGAAAAGGAGAAGAGGGCTGCAAGAAGTTCATTCGATCTCATAGATCTTCACTGTAAAATCGTAGAAAACATGTCTCTTCCTACTCCTGAACTGGATGCGGATACTGCTCTTCTTCGCTACTCTGCAAAAACAGGTGCACTTGTCGCCACAAACGACAGTGAATTACGGCATGAATTAAAAAAACAAGGGTCCCGCGTCATTTTTTTAAGAAAACTCGCTGTCCTTGCCCTCACCGAATAACAACAAAACAGGAAACGCCTGCTTTCCCATAGAATAGAAAAGCTTATCAGCCCCTCCTGTAACCGTTCCGAAATCGGAGGCATGAATATCTACCAAGCTGTCACCATTAAGGGGCATGTGCGAATTCCACCAAACCGATTCAATGAGGACTTGTACGTAGTTGCTGAAGAAATTCTTCGAGAGCAATACGAAGGTATCATTGATGTCGACTTCGGGTTCGTCATTGCAGTCACTGATGTTCTCAACATTGGAGTAGGTAAAATTATTCCTGGTGATGGCGCCACCTATCATGATGTCACGCTCAAAATCCTAACTTTTGAGCCCAAAGTAAATTACCTTGCTCAAGGTGAAGTCGTCGAAGTCGTTGATTTTGGGGCTTTTATTCGACTTGGACCTCTGGATGGGCTCTGCCATGTTAGTCAAATAACTGATGACTTCTTCTCCTATGATCCACGAAGTGCGGCCCTAGTTGGTAAGGAAACCGGTCGCGTGATCACAGAAGGTGACCTTGTCCGAACACGAATTGTCGCTGTGAGTATTGATGGTGGAGCACGCAGTGGGAAATTAGGACTGACAATGCGACAACCTTTTCTTGGAAAGTTGGATTGGATTAAGGAAGAAATCGCAAAACTGATTGAATCCAAACGAAAAGCGGAGAAAAAGAAAGAAGGAAAGGACAAATCTAAATAATCCTACTGTCTCTTCCCTCGAGTCGATTTGAAATAGAAGTGAAAGAAAATGGCAAAACGTAAAGCCTGCAAATCTTGCCACGTAATGACTACGAAATCGCATTGTCCAATTTGTAAAAGTACCAATCTCTCATCGAGCTTTTCGGGACTCGTCCTCATTTTTGATCCTGACAAATCTATGATTGCTCAAAAACTTAACATCACCAAACCCGGAGAGTACGCCCTCCAAGTACGTTAAGAGGTTATTGAGTTGGCTGCAAAGCAGCTACGAGAGCTCACCTTAATACTCCCTGAACACCTTCGAAAAACACTCAAGGGTCCCAAAGGACAACTTTTCTCCCGTTCAGAGTTGGGAGCAGCCGAAGATGCCTGCTCACACATCCGTCAACGGAAATTAAACCCTGTTATTGCTGTAGGTGATCTCGTCTCAATCAACCTAGCAAAGGTAAATTGTCAAGCAACGCTTTCCATTCTAGACGGAAAAACAAAACGACACGACTCCTTAGACTATGACTTACATACTGATGTCACATTTCATGCAACCAATCCCGCTACTGAAATTCGTCCTGAAGTGTGGATTGCTATTGAACAATCCCTTATGTTGGGCGAAACTGGGAAAACTGCGAAACTCTTAATAGAGGGCGAGGAGGACCTAACGGCACTACCCGCGGTGGCGCTTGCGCCCCTTGGTTCCGCTGTCGTTTATGGTCTCCCTGATCAGGGAATCGTTGTCATCGAAGTGGCATCAGAACACAAACAGGCGGTTGACACCATACTACAACAAATGGTGCGAAATGATGAAAATCAAGATTGAAGAAAAACATGAGAATCCGCTCCTCAAGCGTCAGGACATTACCTTCCTCGTCGAACACACGGGGACAGCAACACCCCCACGTCTAGATGTCCGTGACAAACTTGCAGCGCAAATGAATTGTCAAACAGATCAACTATACGTCATCAAATTACAGGGACTGTATGGCCTGTCGTCGACACGAGGTCTTGCTCACCTGTATGCTTCAAAAGAAGAAGCCATGGCACAGGAACAGGCTCATATCATAAGGCGCCACTCGACAGAAGAAGCTGCTCCAGCGGCACCTGCCCCACCTGCTCCTAAGGAAGAAGTGGAGGTCGCCCCTAAGGAGAAGATTGAGGAGAAACCACCCAAGAAGGAGAAAAAGGTAGCAAAGGAACCGGCTAAAGAAGAACCGAAACCTGCAAAGGAAGAAAAGAAAAAAGCAGAAGCTGCTCCAAAAAAGAAGAAGGGCACTAAGAAACCTCCGAAAGAAAAGGATGCTTCATAAAACTCATTTTAGAATTATATAGAAAGGTGAACAGTGACGACAAAAACTCATGAATATTATGTGCAAGGAAAGGATGGCAAACTCGAACGCAAACGCCGCTCTTGCCCACGTTGTGGAGAAGGAACCTTCATGGCTGAACATGCTGATCGGTTCCACTGTGGTAGTTGTGGGTTTACGGAATTCAAACCTTCGAAAAAGGACAAGCCGAAGGAAGAATAGGCTCAGCATCGTTAAAAGAACGAACACTTTTAGACGATGCGTTCAATTGCCTTTAGCCGTCACCTCCTAATCTGGTCGGATACCAATGATTATCTTAGGTATTGAAAGCACTGCACACACACTCGGGATGGGCGTTGTGAATGAAGAAGGGCAAGTCCTTGCTAATTGCAAATCAGTGTATACACCAGAAGTGGGAGGAATTCATCCCCGCGAAGCAGCTGAACACCATCAACAACAAATGCAAGATGTCCTTCAAGAAGTGTTTTCCGAAACTAGTGTATCTCTCGCTGAAGTGAAAGGAATCGCATATGCCCAAGGGCCAGGACTTCCCCCAGCACTCCGAATCGGTGCCGTCATGGCCCGTACTCTAGCAAAATCCCTTGGAGTTCCTCTTCTTGGGGTTAATCATTGCGTAGCTCACATTGAACAAGCTCGCTATTTCTGCAAAGCAGAGAAACCTCTTGTTGTATATTTGTCAGGAGGAAATACCCAAATTACCATGTTGGAAGCGCGGCGATACAGAATCTTTGGAGAAACCTTAGACATTGCCTTGGGAAATATGCTAGATGTCTTTGCGCGTGCGGCTAACCTTACGCATCCTGGTGGACCCAAAATCGAACAACTCGCTAAAAAAGCTAAAGGTGAATATCAGGAGTTACCTTACACGGTTAAAGGCATGGACCTCGCGTTTTCTGGTCTCCTAACTGCCGCAAAACGCCTCTTAGCAGATGGTTCGCCATTGGAAACAGTTTGTTTTAGCCTCCAAGAAACTTCATTTGCTATGGTGGCTGAAGTAGTCGAACGGGCTTTAGCTCATACAGGTCGTGAAGAAGTTATCGTCACTGGAGGTGTTGCAGCAAATGCGCGATTACGCGAGATGCTTGCACTCGTGGCGGAGGAACAATCAGCGAAATTTGCATCAGTACCACCAAAATATGCAGGTGATAATGGGTCTATGATTGCCTATAACGGGTTGTTGATGCTTCACGCAAAAACAACCACTCCTCTTTCTAAAAGTAAAGTTCGCCCTAAATGGAGACTGGATCAGGTTGACATACCTTGGGGGGAATGAACCGCTGATGTCAAAGTTAATCGCAAAAGGCGCAGAAGCGTCCCTGTTCTTAGAGGATTGGTATGGATACCCGGTGGTTCGAAAACATCGCATTCAAAAACCATATCGGATACCACAGCTTGATTTGAAAATTCGTGGGGAAAGAACAATACGCGAAGCCCGGTCACTTTCAACAGCGCGACGGGCAGGTGTTGCCACGCCAATAGTTTTTCATGTCAACCCCGATACTGCAACCATCCATATGGAGTTTATCAGTGGTCCACGTGTTAAGGAGCAGTTGCCCACACTCAGTGAAAAAGCACGACAAAGGCTTTTCAAAAACATCGGTAAAGCAGTTGCGCGGCTTCATAAGCATCAACTCACACATGGTGATTTGACCACATCGAATCTGCTTCTGCCTTCTCAAAATCTTGTCTATTTCATTGACTTTGGGTTAGCTACGATAACACAAAACACTGAAGACTTTGGAACCGATTTACATTTACTTCGACAAGCTCTTCGAAGCACCCATTACTCACATTGGGAGACCTGTTATACTGCATTCGAGCAAGGATACAAGTCCTCCTACGGGAAAGGCGCCTCCGCTGTCATTCGAAAGGTTCGAGCCATTGAAAGTCGAGGAAGGTACATAGTTGAACGCATACGGTGAAACAATATGACTTCAGATTCGCTACTTTTTGTCACTGGGAATAAGAACAAATTTGCCGAAGCCCAAAGCATTCTGAAACGCGTTGGGATTACCATTGAGCAATATCCCACTCGACCAATAGAAATCCAGTCAAATTCGTTGAATGAAATTGCTCGTGATAGTTGTAGAAAGGCTTTGCTCGAAGCTGATCAACCACTCTTTGTTGAAGATGCTGGGATGTTCATCAATCATTATAATGGGTTTCCTGGACCTTACTCTTCTTACGTCCTTCACACAATAAGTAACCCGGGAATTCTCAAACTAATGGACGGGGTCAAGAATCGCACAGCAGTGTTTCGCAGTGTGATCGCGTATGGGGCACCTAAAGAAGAAATTCGACTCTTTGAAGGACGAACTGATGGATCAATCTCTCGCAGAATTCGTGGCACCCATTGGGGGTTTGATCCAATCTTCATTCCCAAGGAAGGCGATGGTTCAACGTATTCGGAAATGTCAACAGAAATGAAAAACCGTATTTCGCACCGTGCCAAATCCTTAGCCAAGTTTGCTAATTGGCTTTTAGAGCAGAGTTGATTTGGCACACAACAGGGATATTCTTAAATAGCGTTGTTCTTACCTGCTCTCCGGTGCTTCAAAATAGTACAAGCATCCTGGTCCAGAAAACAGAATGATTACATGGTGTACTGAATGGCTCGAATGCATTCCTCTCAAAAGGGAAAATCTCATTCCAAACGCCCAATTAGGCTGGAAACTCCTGATTGGTGTCAACGAACTCCGGAAGAGGTTGAAGAACTCGTAGTGAAGTTAGCAAAAGAAGGGCACCAACCCTCTATGATTGGACTGATTCTCCGCGATCAACATGGTATTCCGCTTGTAAAGGCAATTACCGGGAAAACAATAACTCAAATTCTTAACGAAAACGAGCAGTCTTTGAAAGTTCCAGAAGATCTTTTCCACCTTATCAGTCGAGCCGTTGCTCTTCGAAGACACTTAGAAGATTCAAAAAAGGACCTTCACTCTCGGTATGGCCTTCGCCTTATTGAGAGTAAAATTCGCCGCCTAGTGAAATATTATCGGCGACAGGGTGTTCTCCCAGCTGACTGGAGATATACACCAGAACAAGCCGCACTTCTGATTCGCTAGGCGTAGAAGGTTGCCGGCTGATTTCCTTGACAAAAAATTTGGATCGCCTCCTAGAACTCGCAGACCTGACGGCGAGTCGAATTAATGACTGGATTGAAGCTAACGAGCCCATTTTTGTTATTTCTCATCTCGATGCTGATGGCATATCGGCTGCAGGTATAATTGGTTCCGCACTGGTTCGACGGAACGCACCATTTCATCTTCGGATTACTCGTCAACTTGACCAAGTTTTTCTGTCAGAACTTGCCGCTCATGGATTAAGTCGTTTTATATTCTGTGACTTGGGTAGTGGTCAACTTCCCCACATTCAGGAGGCATTGGGTAAAGCAGAGGTTGTAATCTTAGATCATCATCCACCAGATCAGAATAGATTACCTTCTAATTTTCACCAGCTTAATCCTCATTTATGTGGTTTCGATGGAACCAACGAGATTTCAGGGGCTGGTGTTACCTACCTAGCTGCACGTCATCTGGGCGGGTCGAATGAAGACTTGGCAGCGTTAGCCGTGGTAGGCGCCCTGGGGGATATTCAAGATCGTGGCAAACAACATGCGTTCATCGGTTTGAACAAAGAAATCATTGTTGAGGATGCCATTGCTGCCGATGTTATCGATCGTTCCATTGACTTACGAATCTTTGGACGTGAAACCCGACCCATTCATATTGCGCTCCAATATTCGAGTGACC
Source organism: Candidatus Odinarchaeota archaeon (assembly GCA_048885185.1). Lineage (GTDB taxonomy): Archaea > Asgardarchaeota > Hermodarchaeia > Hermodarchaeales > Hermodarchaeaceae > Hermodarchaeum. The sequence goes on from JBHLQC010000023.1 coordinate 10,879, forward strand.
CTTTCATTCCTGGCATTAGTAGTAATCCTGACGGTGCCCTGAGTTTTCTTGCTGACCTTGATATTGAACTTCGTGAGGGTGACCAATTACGAACAATTGCTGCTTTATCAAAGGAAGAGAAACGGCAACTCAATTCTTCTCTCATAACTTACATGCTTAAGCAAAATATCCCCCCGCGTGAAGCCCAATCGCTCATCGGTGTTGTCTATACCTTAAAACATGAGGAAAAGGGAAGCTACCTTCGTGATGCTCGCATGTTTGCTACACTCCTCAACGCTACTGGGCGGTCAGATCAAGGTGGAATTGGAGTTGCAGTCTGTATGGGCAATCGTGGAGCCCTCTATCGGAAAGCTGAGAGTATTTTGAAGGAATATCGTGAACAACTAGCTTTGGGGCTACAATGGCTCACTGAAGATGTTGACGCCGTTGTTACTCGAAAATTGATTCAGACTTTTCACGCAAAAAGCAAAGTGCCTGATACAATCGTTGGTTCCATAGCAGGGATGGCCTTGAACTCCCGCATATTAGATTGGTCAAAGCCAATTATTGCCTTTGTCTATTCGCGTGATGGGCGAGTCAAAGTGTCTGGTCGAACTACTCGACGGATAGTGGAAGCGGGAGCGGATCTTGGTGAAGCCATGAAACTCGCCTCAGAAGAAATTGGAAGTGGCTCTGAAGGGGGTGGGCACAATATTGCGGCTGGTGCTACCATTCCGCGTGGTCAAGAAGAACGATTTCTCGAAGCCATCGAACGCATTCTTTCGAAACAACTAGGGCGAATGAAAGAGGCAAAAACCTCCGACGAAGATAGTAACAATGAGGAAACAATTAAATAGCCGCGACCAAGTTTTGCCCTTCACGTGTCATCAACCAAAGACAAGGTAACTAACAATGAGCCGTCCATCTCGAGTTCGTGACAAATGGCGAGAAAAGCGTTGGTACATGATGGTTGCTCCCTCCTCATTCGGCAACGTTGAGATAGGAGAAACTCCCGCAGCAAACGCTAAGATCCTCGTTGGTCGAAAGGTAGAAACCACACTCTACGCTATCTCAGGAGACTTTAATCAAATTCACATCAAACTTTACTTCCAAATAGATGATGTGAAAGGTGATAAAGCCTATACTCATTTTGCTGGTCACGACTTCACCAGAGATTATCTCCGCAGTTTAGTCCGTCGCGGTAGCAGCCGTATTGATGGCATCTTTGATGTGACAACCAAAGACGAATTCAAGATTCGAGTCTACGCTATCGCCTTTCCACTGCGACGAGCAAAAACAACCCAACAATCTAGCATCCGTTTAGTCATGCAAGACGTAATCACAAAACGGGCAAAACGACTCAACTTTGATGCCTTCATTCAAGAATGCGTTCTTGGAAAAATTGGAAGTGACATTTACAACAAAGCAAAGACCATTTTTCCTCTGCGCAAGAGCGAAATTCGAAAAAGCAAACTGCTTGCTCAACCTTCAGCCTCGGCTTAGATTCAGCGAGTCGATATTACCCCCTTTAAGCGCGCGCATGTTATCAGGATATTAACCGCTTTTTATACAACCTTTGTTTCTGTAATTTTGTTTTAAAGCTAGCTTTGAAAGCCAACGTTGAACTAGGGGTTTTTCGTTAGAAATTAAACCGACTTAAAACGGTTTTCTAGGAAAGCGAACCGGTAAGGCTTATTAGCGTTTGATGCGCTATTAGTTCGGGTCTGGCTAGCATGTTTGCTCGAACACTTCAGCGGCAGGGTTTTTGGAAAGCTCGAAATGCAGAGAATGAATCAGGACGTCGAATCTTCTTGAAGCATGATCTGTATCTCGGCGGTATCTATGTGGAAGTGATGAACCGAGTAGCAGTACTCCGAATCACTGAACTAGGTATAGTCCGTGTATTCAAGCGAGCAAAAGCATTGCGAACGTTTCTCGCAGAACTCGAATCCATGAAGGGGCGAATAGCAGTCGAATCTCCTTCCCTCCACTCGCTTGTATCCCTCTCAAGTGATTAAATTCTCGATTCATCCTTTCAATTTTTCATTAGTCCGACTCCATAGGCTATCCAACATCCTCTACCGCTAAGTCGGCAAACTTTTGTAACGGGGAAACTGGGCTATGAAATAGAACTGTACTATACTAGAAATGTTAAGCGATACGCGAAGTTGGCTTGGTGTAGATGCCTGTTCAGTTAAGAGAACGCAATGTTGTGCAAAAGGATTGGCGAAAGGTCCAACTACGCATTGCACTGTGTTACCCGAGCACCTATCGCGTAGGAATGACAAGTCTTGCTATCCATCTCCTATATGCCCTCTTCAACCAGCATCCTGACGTTGCCTGTGAACGGGCTTTCCATGTTCCTGGCGAGCCAGCCCGATCTTTAGAATCAGGTCAATTACTCTCAAAGTTTGATGTGGTAGCGTTTTCGCTACAATTTGAAACTGATTTCGTCAATGCCGTTGAAATGCTTCAACAATCGGGAATTACTCCATTAGCTGCTGACCGAAAACGGCCTTGGGTTGTCGCAGGCGGCCCTTGCGTCATGGCGAATCCGTTTCCCATGCTCCCCTTTGTAGATGTCTTTCAAATTGGTGATATCGAACCCGTTTACCAAGAACTGCTTAATGCTCTTTTAGAATCTCAAAGTCAAACTGATTTTGATTCGTCATTGGGTCCTCAATTCCTTCTACCAGAGAGGATGACAGTACAGCGCGCATTCGTCAAAGATTTAGATGCCTCTTTTCACCCTACTTGCCAGATTCTACCTGATCCCCCTTATCCTCCTGAACTCGAACCTACTTTTGGGCAAAGTTTGTTAGCAGAAATTTCTCGGGGGTGTGATCGCAGATGTGATTTCTGCTTGACAACCTACCAATGCAGCCCTCGTCGGGAGCGGTCCCTTTCGACTCTAACCCACATTATTGAAGAGGGAACTGCCTGCACAGGAGTAGAAAAAGTTGCGTTGCTAGCGTCTGGGTTCACAGATCATTCAGACTTGAAAGAATTGTTAGCAGGCATTGTGAGCAAGGGCAAGCAACTCTCCATTCCTTCCCTTCGCGCTGATGTCAATGATACAGACATCTTCAACTCTATCTATGAAGGAGGACAACGAACGCTAACTTTCGCACCGGAAGCCGGATCAGAGCAACTACGCACGGTTATCGGAAAAGGAATTCCTGATGATACATTCACGCAGGTTTTCAGTGAAGCTTTAGCAGCAGGGTTTAATCAATTCAAATTATACTTCATGATTGGGTTGCCTACTGAGACGGATCACGATATTCAAGCTATAAATCAATTCTGTGGCAATCTCCTTGAGCTCGCAAATCGCCGTCATCGACTTCATGTGAGCGTGGCTCCCTTCGTACCCAAGCCACATACGCCCTTCCAATGGGTTGGTCTTACACCGTTAAACACTCTGAAGAAGCGACTTCGACTCCTTGAAAGACTTCGACGATATGGACGTATCCAACTGGATCTACCAAATCCGCGCTGGGCTGTAATACAGGCAGCTCTTTCACGAGGTACTAGCGAGATTGCCCCATTACTGAATTCGCTTGCCCGGAAACCGAAAAAGACGGCGGGAACATGGTTCCAAACTGCTAAAGGGTTAGAACTTAATCTTGAGACTCTGGCAACAGCGGAATATTCTGCTGAAGTTCATTTCCCCTGGGATCGAATCGATGTAGGCACAAAACGAAATACTTTATTGCGACAGTTTTCCAGGCTAGAACTGTAGTGAATAAATTCAACATGCTAGGGGAATCTAAAATGGGTTCGAAGAAAAAACAAACCAAGAAGGAACAACCAACTCCTCCTGAACCTAACAATAACGCTGCTTTAGCTGATGAAGGTGAAGATCTCACCGAACAATTGTTAGAACGATTCCCTCATCTAGCTAAGGAAATGAAGTCATCTGCATCTGATGTCTTGATAGAAGGTGTTCGGTGGGAGGAAACGAATCGCACACAGCAATCAATTACTACTGATAAAGCTCGTTTTTCAGGTCACTCGCCTGATGTGGTTGATTTTCTAAGACGCTGTACAACCGAGGAGGAGGCCCTGCAAATTATCGATTTTTTAGAAAAACGAGGGGAGATTTCTACGATTCATGCAAAAGAACTGCGACGACAGCTCCAAACTCAAGGAGTACGGAGTTTTGGCTCAATGAAGTCTTGGGGCTACTATGAACGTGAAAGCTAGTGGCTAGTGAGTAGCTCCTGCTGCAACAATGCGGATGACATCATTGGTTTGGAGCTCATAGTTGTCCGCCAGCCGTTTCTTCGTTCTTGCATCAAGTGCATGAATGAAGGTGTCGCCAAGATCGGTATGAATTTTATAGGCGAGTTGACGGGCTGTGGTTCCCTTTGGGACAAGATAGACATCAGGAAGGATGTTCCCATCGTGATCACTGAGCTTGCTTGCATCTTCGACGGGGTACACGGGGATGAGTTGAAGGATGTCAAAAACAACAGTATTCAATACTTGTTGTACTCCGGTGGAACCATATTTGTCGAGGATTTCTGTTTGTAGGCGTTGCAGTTGGTTCTGTTCGGCTTCTCCAAGTTTTTCTAACTGAAGAATTTCAAATTGGCTTGCTCCTGGTTGATAGGATATGATACCCTTTTCACTCAGGTTTCGAAGAGCTAGTTCTCCAGCGGCAGAACAAGGGATAACGGTTTCATCAGTGAGTTGGCTCAGTGAGTCGAAATATTGGGCTGCTTGAGCGCGGTCAATTTTATTCGCAGCAATCACCATGGGCTTGGCTCTATGTCGAAGCTTCTGAACAAAAGTTTCCAACTCTTCGTCAGACCACTCCGTGGGTTTATCGGTGTGCAGTTGTGCATCGCGAAGTGCCTCTTTGATGGTTACCTCAATTATTTGTAATCCTGACAGTTTCTCTCCCAATAGGGTACTGATACTCAGTTTTTCAGTTTCAGCTCTTCGTGAGAGACGACGCCAATCCCGTTGCAATATTTGGACAAGCCACATATTGATTTCTCGTTCCAAAAATTCAACATCTTGTTTGGGATCCCAAGATCCTGGTTCTACATCACGACCTTCAGCATCGAGCGATCCGGATGAATCGACGACGTGGATAAACGCATCGGCTCGTCGGAGATCATCTAGGAACTTATTTCCTCGTCCACGACCCTTATGGGCATCTGGGACAAGCCCTGCAACATCAAGCATATCGATCGGAATTAATCGGACTCCTTCTCGGCAGATGGAATTTTTAGCGTTGCATTCAACCTCAAATTCTTGGCAGATACAATCAACGCGGACATAGGCGGTACCCGGATTTGGTTCTATGGTAGTAAAGGGGTATGCCCCCACCTTTGCTGCAGTACGACACGCTGCGTTAAGAAACGTGCTCTTTCCCGATGACGGT
>JBHLQC010000024.1:0-15750 GCA_048885185.1 Candidatus Odinarchaeota archaeon
GAGCGATTCTGCTGCTACAGTGTATACAGCTCCTGGAAACTTGTCCCACTGGGGTCGTTTTAACACGATAACCGGCATTGCTAGGTGGCCTTCGACGAATGTTTTGGTTATTTCCAGATCCTCTAAGACTTGAGCTTCTGCTTCTTGTGCGGTTGCGTACACATTATGGGCTTCTATCCAGTAGAACTCACGTCCCCGCAAGAAGGGTCGGGTCATTTTCGTATCGTACCGCCAAATAGCTACGCTTTGATAGCGTTTGAAGGGTAAGTCTCGCCAGCTCCTTATCCATAGGGAGTACAAGGGATACATTGCTGATTCACTCGTTGGTCGAAGTGCCAACGGTTCTTCGAATATTGTATCTGCTCCTGCTCGAGTGCACCAGAATACTTCTGGTGAGAAGCCTTCAACATGTTCAGCTTCTTTGACAAGATTGGATTCGGGGACGAGGGCAGGAAAAATGAAGGGAAGATGACCGTATCGTTCGAGCTCTTCTTCTAAGAGCCGGTACATGATTTTCAAGGTCACGGTTGTCCATGAGCGGAACACCACTAGTCCTTTCACACCATAGCGCTGGTCGGAGAGTTCCGCACGTTTGTTGATTTCAGTAAACCAGGTAGAGAAGTCCTTCACCTTATCGTAATGGAAGGTGACGATCTCATCCTGGTCTACGGTTTCTTTCTTTGTTTGTTTCTTAGATTTTTTAGTCATGATTTCACCAGCCTTCGCGACCGACCACTCTCTTGACAAATCAATATTGAACATAGAAGGCGTTGAGCAGTAAAAATGGAGTGGATGGTCTTAATTTGATGGGAGGCAGTTGGGAAAGTGAACACCTGTCATCTGCTCAAACCTCTGTAGAATTGACTCTGTTTGAGTTATAAAAACCCTTCTCTTCACGCCGACCATTATGATTAGAAGAAGGAGGGTGCACGTTCAAATTCTTGTTTTGGTGGTTTCATCTTCATGGTTTTCGCTGGAGGTAGCACTTCCTCGATTGAATACTTCCGAGTACCCATCTTAAGTTGCTCAGCGTGCTTTGTCACTAAGTAGGGATCCTTGTACGGACCCCACAACCTTTGCAAGGGATGTAAATCGACTTTCGGATCCAGATTAGCGTGCCTGAAATAGGATGGAATTTCGCTCTCGATTAAACCCTTTTCTGCAATTAGATCCAAGGTCGCTTGATCAACGGCAACGATGTCACGGCTAGCAAGGATGCCAATGTGCGGGACGACAGCCGGTTGAATAATCCCCATGCAATCACAGTGGGGAGTGATATCGATGGCTACGTTGATGAAGAAGCGTTTCTTTTTGTCAAAGGTTTCTAAGATTTTGTTAGCAGTAATGGCCATGAACTCTTGGAAGGCTTCAAACTGTTCAGGACGCAAATCAAGGCAACCCACATCTTTGTCCGCTTCAAGGCATTCGTTGCAGTTTCCAACGTGACAGGCGAAGCGCATGATGTTGAGTTTGTGTTTTTCCCTGTCATAGGAGAGGGCGTTGTAGGGACAGGCTTCGACGAGTTTCTGGGCATGTTCAGGTGAGCATTTCTTGTCATTCCACCAAGGATAGGTGTTCTCGACACCGTGAATTTTATTCCACCGTGTAGGACCAGAGTAGCCACCTAATGCGATATTCTTGATAGCACCCCCATAACCACAATTGGCATGCCCTTTAGAATGGGCTAGATCAATTAAGACATCCGCGTCATGGAGCACTCCGCCCATATCGAGTTCTTTAACGTTTTTAAAGTCCACTTTCACTGATTTCGTGTAACCATCTTTGACACCAGCGACTGGAATGAGAGGGCAACCGCACGTTTCTTGGGTGTATCCACGGTCCACGGCATTATAGATAGAAGTGGGGTTATCTGTGACGAATGGCCAACCACCTGCCTCCTTTACTGCTTTGACGATTCGGCGGACAAAAAATACCGGGACAGTCTGATAACCATCGTTGAAACCGAGGTGCATTTTGATGGCGACCTTGTCGTTCTTCTCGATGGTTGAGAAGTCGAGATGTTCAAGGAGTTTTGGGAGTTTGGCTCCCAGCGATGCGAAGACTGCATCGCGTCCTTGTTGGATTGAACCGAAATAGACTTTCGCAGTCAACAATTTCACCTATCATTAAATCCTTTTGATTTTCTTTAGAGATGAGAAAATTATCTCATGTTGTGTAAAAAGCTTTTGCTTTACTGAGTCTTGATCGGTTGAGAAGGAAAAAAGAAGTGGGGGTCAACCACCGTTAGGCTGTTTATGCCCCCAATGAATGTTCGTTTCTTATTCTAGCATCATTATACGAACACGGCTTTAACCACCCGGTCTTCGTATCGCGCCATCCCATGAATGCTTGCGCCAAGCCTTGGGGTTGAGGCATTCACGTAATCCAGGTGGCTCTTTTAATCGTTCGCTTTCTGAGACAGAGACTTTACATTTGTTGAGTACGTATCGCGACATCATAATCACCCCTTAGTTTACTCACATTTGTTCGTTTGGTAAATTCACTAAGCCTTTAGAAAGAAAGGGAACACTGCAATACTATGGAGTTAACACTGTTAAGTTGTCCTAATTTAAATCCCTTTCTCTTTTCTTAATTTGCCAGTCGAGACTATAATGACTGAGATGGATGCCAAAACCCACTCGGTGGTAGTTGGGACTGATGAGAGTCAAGATCGCGGTGAATAAATCCTGATTCCGGGTGGTGGAAGTTTTTCCCGTCGAGTGGGTCTTAGCACCCTGGAAGAGTCAGAAACAAAGAGATTGATCTTATGCCAACATGTTCCAATTGTCAAGTCTTCGACTTGGAATGAAAAGGAAAAGTGATACGGGTCTCCCGAGCGAGGATGCTGTCCTTGAGGCCGAAAATAGTTGGAGTGTTCTCCAGCATACTGGAAGTATGAGGGTTTACGCAAAGGAGATATTGGAAGGAATGAAGGTCTGGATCGGAAGACCCGTGTTTGTGACATCAGCATTAGCTGGCCTCACAGCATTTTCATGATTACGTTTTTTAACGTCGGGTAAGCAGAAATGTGACGGCATATTTTGACCGTGGAGGTGCCGTCGGGTTTCGGCATGCATTGACGGCCCTTTCAACGGTGGGCATGCTGTCCCACTTTTTCCGAAGGCGTTTCAGCTTTTTCTTTGTTGATACCATTATTCTTCACCACGTTTTGTCCCGATAATCTTACGGGCTGAGAACACTATCTATTACACTAATATAAATATATCGGTTTAGGAGAAATTACATACTGAATATGAGAGAATAGGCTGAAACTCTGCACCCCTAATCCTATTTTCCACCCAGCCCCACAGTTGGAAGGCTAGTTTGCCCTTTCCCATGAGAATATAAGAAGAAACTTTTGAGGAATACCCGACTGCATTTGTAGGGATACCACCATGAGGCATTCAACTTGGCTTTGGACAATTACACTCATAACTGTAATTCTACTCACTTATGCACCTCCCGTCAATGGAACACCACTACCATCCCTGAGTACTTCGTCTCCCGATTACTGGCCAACCGATAGTTGGCGAGCCTCAACCCCAGAAGAACAAGGCATGAGTTCAACCAAACTCTTTGAAATGGAGCAATATATCGCACTCCTTCCATGGGGGCAACATGTTCGATCGGTACTAATTATTCGGAATGGTTACATCGTGCACGAGTCCTATTACGACCCTGCGTATGGTGTTAATCAGCTTGTGAACATCTACTCCTGCACCAAAAGCGTTAGTTCGGCCTTAATTGGTATCGCAATTGAGGAAGGCCATATTGGTGGCGTGAATGAAACGATGGTTGACTTATTTGAGAACCGAACGATAGCCAACCTTGATTCTCGAAAACAAGCTGTCACCTTGCAGCACTTACTGACGATGCAGTCAGGAATTGACTGGGATGAATGGCCCTATGGCCCCACCAGCAGTTTTACGTATATGGTGGATAGTCCGGATTGGGTCCAGTATGTGCTTGACCGTCCGATGCGCGATGATCCTGGAACTGTTTGGGATTACAATTCAGGCGGATCCCACTTACTTTCTCAAATTATCAATCAGACTGTCGGAAATACGACACGAGCCTTTGCTGAGGACCACCTCTTTTACCCTCTCGGAATTACAAACTATCAATGGGACGAAGACCCACAAGGCGTGACATTTGGTGCAGCCTGGCTTCACCTGCGGCCCCGTGACATGGCAAAATTTGGATTCCTGTATTTGAATAATGGAACCTGGGATGGAGAACAACTGGTTCCTGCAGCCTGGGTGAACGAATCCACTTCACTCTTTGGATACCCATATTCTGAATCAGAACCATATGGATATGGTTATCAATGGTGGCTTAACCTTGAAATCAATGGCTATTTGGCACTCGGCTACAATGGACAGCAAATTAACGTTGTTCCTGAGCACAACCTTGTGGTCGTGTTTACCGCAAACTATGAAGATGCATCCTTTTCAGCCATCATGAGGGACTTTATTGTTGCTAGTATTGGGTATGACACATCAACACCAATTCCGTTTCCCTTCACATTAGAACAAATCTTATTGATAAGTCAAGTTCTGATGGTCGTTGCATTCGTTGCGCCCTTTATTGGACTAATAATCCATGAAATATGGATTCGAAAAAAGAGAGGACGGGAGGAAACTCCGACTACTTAAAGCAGGAGCGGAGTTTCTCATAGAATTCAGGATTGTTAAGGATAATAGCGAACGAGGAAATATAGCCTAGGGCTTTATCTTTATAGTGCCAGTCAATGGAAGTGATGATATCAACCATTTCTTCATCAGCACCTTCAAAAAGCGTTAGGAGCTGTTTACTGCTCTCTTTATCGAGTTGGTTCATGAATTTCGTTAAGCAGCTGACATCAATTTTCCGGTCGCCATATACTTTACTGAGCATAGGTGCAATTTTTTTAGCGAGGTCTTTACCTTCATCACAATCCCAATAATCGGTTTCACTTGATAGAGTCATGAAGATTTCTGCGCTTCGGGAAAAGAGTGTTTCAGTAGCTGTTTTCCCAATTACCACGCGCTGACCGGCAGGGACGACAACTTCCGCCTTTTCTAACACTTTGAGATAGCGGTAAATGGTTTTATCCGATTTCGCTTCCACTTCTTCAGAATCTTTAGCCTCTCTGGCGTAGGCTTTTTCCAGTTCACGAACGGTCATGGGACCTTTTCGTAATGCCTTAATGATGGGCATATGGTTCGGGTCCCGCATTATATCAATGATTTTTCGATCAGAAATAATTTTGATGCGGTCAGGGGTGTAGGTTATTACATCTTGTACATCCGTTTCAGTTGCAGCTTTGGGTTGTGCCAAGGTCATTACCTCAATTATTCTCAAATGAAGATAGTATGTTTTTTGCTTTTAATCTTTTCTTCTCACCATGTGAGAATATCATTATTTGAGGATTTTAAATGTCATTCCTTTTAAATCTAGCCCTCAAACTGTAAAATGTCCTTTTCACTCAAGCCATAGAGGTTTGCTACGGTTTGATCGATTTCCCAATCTATTCCTTTTTTCAGAGATTTCGGATTTTTAAGGATGTACGCAACCAGTTCCACGAGTTCGTCTTCTTGGTGTTTGGTTGGCGTTGGAAGAGGGATCTGTTCGAGATACGTGGCATTGTACCGGATATAACTGCTGCGAAGGTGAGTCGCGAAGAAAAGGAGAGTGAAATATGTATTAATGAGGCGGGAGTTAAGGAGCCCTAGGAGGAACAAAGAGTTGTATGGGGCACGTTTTTGTGTGATGTAGTACACGCGGCCCAAGGCATGACCTTCTGCGTCCAGTGTAGCGCGAATTTGTTTAGCCATACCTGCAATGACCAGTTTAGGTTCTTTGAAGTCGTTCCATTGGTCAGTTGACACAAGTTTCGAATCATATGTGATATATTTTCGTTGACGGAGATGGTAGCGACGAACGTCCCCAGCATTCAGGAAAGGAAGTGTTTTTCGTTTCTTAGTTTTCGATAATTTGCTATATGCGTCTTTGGAGAGGAGGCGTCTGGTAAAACCAGTTTTGGCGATGCCACAACGGATGGAACATGCCTGACCGAGAGGCATTGTGTTATGAAGCATCTTTCTTAGAATCGAATATTTTTCTTCAGAAAGGGAAGGCGACAGAATGGTGTTTGGGAGAGTGGCATAGTAGTGTTGGGGGAAGAGTGCGACGTTAGTTGGAGAAACACCTAGTTCCTGAGGTTGAGTGGGTGACGGAATAAGCTGAACATTGTGTTGTTGGAGATCCTGGGGTCCACGAGGTTTTCGGATGATGAGGATGTGAGGGTATGTAGCGGCGTCTTTGAAGATATTGAGATTCGAGAGATCGACCATTTGTTCAATAACATATTTTTTGACTAGGGTTTGCCTGAGCCGGATTCCGTAATCGGCGGCAAGTACTTTATTGCTAATGATATAGCCCAACCGACCACCAGGTCGTAAAAGGTTGAGACCCAGTTCGATGAAGGGTACGAGAATGTCAAATTGCTGTTCGACGGTTCGGTACCGGTGTCGTAGATAGGTTTTGAGACGAGTATCTAAGGCTTTGATGCCTATGAAAGGTGGGTTGCCTACGATGACATCGAAGCCCCCTTCCCGCATGGCCCAGGGGTAAACGCGGTACCAGTCAACCGGGTGAACCTTCGCAAGTTTCGAACCATAAACTGTTTTGGCATGTGAATCGGGTTGAATTAGGCTATTTCCGAGAAGCACTCGTTGTGAGAAATCAGCTGCTACGCCAAGAAGTTGTTTTGAAGTCTTCCTTAATCGTGTGTGACACTTTTTGAGGGTCTTCGGATCGATATCAATCCCATGGATGCTATCGACAATACTCCGAAGAAGCAATTCTTGGGGGACTGTGTTCACAGTGTGGGTTTTGTGTTCTAGGAACCGTAGTGCTCCAATGAGGAAGGCTCCATCTCCACAAGCAGGGTCGAGGATGGTGAACTCTCCAAGTAACCGATCGGAATCCTCGGCTATGGTAGGACCTAGTGTGTTTTCGATAATGTAATCGACAGCCCAGTCGGGGGTGAAGTATTGCCCCAACCGTTTACGAGTAGTCTTATGCCTCCCTCGACCTTTACTCACCATTACCTAGGTTTACCTCCCAAGGAATCAGCCTCTTTACACGGTTCCCTCCTGAACCTTGTAAATGTTGAGAATCATTTAGACTTTAATTCTTCTGCGTGATGTTTCGCTTCTTGGAAAAGTCACGGCGAGTTTTTCATCTGCGTCGTTCCTTAACGCCCGATTTGGATTTCTTTGAACTCACTTTCCTTGCATTTGCAATAATGTTGGCTGCCCTCTCCTGTGATATGAAGAGAATTTGGGCGATATCATCAGTTTTTGCCCTAGCCACAAGAGTAGGAGTTTCATACCCCGCATCTCGGAGTTCTTTGGCTTGATTTCGGGTTAAGCCAGGAATTTGTGTGAGTTGGGAGATTTCGGATTCAATTTGAGCTTCAATACTCTTCAAGGATGTATCTACTTCTAAGTCTCGAATAGCCCGACTGACTTGACGGCTATCAACTCGGACATCGATTTCCTCAACAATACGTTCATTGTCCACGGATTCGACGGCATTCGTTAGTGGAAACACACCTACCAAAACTAGTAACGCTGAAACAGGAAATAGTAATGCTGCAATATCAGAAACAGGTGACTGTCCTGATACGGTCATGGCAATAATTGCTATGACGAGAAAAGCCACCAATGTCCAACCAAAAGTGACTCGTTGCCCTTTAAAACGAACGGCTCCAATTTCTGCCCATACTAACCAGGCACCCACTCCAATGATGAAGCCAATTACAAAACCCTGAAGGACTGAGAGAACGACAGAAACACTCTGTCTAATACCCCACTCTAATTGGGCGCCCCCAAATACACACACCACACCTAGCAAGACTGTAGCAATACTGAATACACGCTTCCGCCCTAGCTTGTCTGGAAGAAATGTAAAAGTAAAGATTGCCCCACCAATGCCTAATAACACTAATTCACCTGTATAATTGAAAGGAACAGGGAAGAAGAGGCTGATAAATAGGTGACGAAGGTCATCTGGTGTTGTCCAGACGAAGAGACCATATGCAACCAGATATATGATCCACCAGATGGCATAAGGGAGGATTGATCCGGGAACCATGTAGACTTGGAGCTCAATTTTTCTTGGTAGGACAATGAATCCAATTATCATCCCAAAGAATATCAAAGCCGCAGTGATTGAGGGAGCAAATGTTGTGGGAAAGACACGCCAAACAAATGATAGGAGTCCTCCCACTACAAGAATAACTGTTGTAACAATTCCTACCACATGGCCTCGTCGAAGACTTGATACAAGTTTATTCAGGAAAATCGTCAATAGGACTAAACCTGCTCCGAAGAGAAAACTCAGGAGAAAGAGGGTTCCGATTCCAGCGGGAGAGTACCAGAAGCTTGGGGAAAATGCAAATTGGAAGACTCCAATCAGAAGAAGTAGTATTTCAATTATTACGAGAAAGTATGTGCTCCATCTGATTCGGTCAACAAGAATCCCAGTAACTAAAAGTCCAAGAATTAATCCTGCAGAGCCAACTAGAAGAAATGAAAGGCTGGAAACGATAATCGGTCGAAGGTAGAGGAAATAGGCTACACACCAAGCAAAGGGAAGTGCCAATATTGCAGTAATAGCCCAAGTATAGTCAGTTTTCATCAATGAAGACTTCCAGATCCTTTCACAAATGTGTTGTAATTCAACATTGCTAAGAGGGATTATAAGCGTTTCATCAAGAATTTGGTTAAAAATTTCGTAACACAAAGGTTAATCAATACGCGATTTTAGTACAACTCACCTTCGGTGACATCCTTTGCCTGTCAAAGAAATAATCGTCCTTCGCAAAGGTGGAATGCCCCTGTTCAATTTCGCACCCAGTGGTGCACCAAAACTCGATGCGCTCGTTGCTGGATTCTTATCCGCTCAAGCTGGATTCGCCGAAGAAATTGGTGAACGAGAAATCCAAGTTGTCACCTTTGCAGAGAATAAATTCGTATATGAGAGTCAAGCTGACCTCCTCTTCATAATTGTTATTGGACAAGAAGATGACGAACACATCTACCGAGTTATCATCAAAGAAGTCGCCCAAGCTTTTGAAAGTCAATACAATGAAGTGCTGAAACAATCTGTCGTTTCCTCACATCTTTTCGTAGGATTTCGCGAATACGTTATGGAAATACTCGGAAAATATGATCGAATTCCAGAAATCCAACAACGGTACCCCACTGCAATCCTGCCTCCTGAGGTTTTAGAACAAATTGAAGAGATCTTGAGCCTCATTGAGGGGCAGCCGGGAATAATGCGAACCGCATTGATTACGAGCGATGGGTATGTCATAACCTCAAAATTGCAGCAACATGAAATAGGAGTCGCTGGAAAACAACTCACACAATTCGAACAGATGGAATTGCCAGGCTACTTCACCGTGACTCAAACAACATTTGATGAAGGAACGAAATTATACATTCACCAAGTTTCTCCTGAGCTGATGCTTCTGGCGATTATTCGTGAAGACTTGCATGAAAGTCGATGTACGGAGATAATCTCACCCCTTGTGTACGGATTACGAAATGTCGACTATTCGAGTATGGTAAAAATTGACCCTAAAACAAAGCTTACCGAGGTCTTCTCTGATTTAGCAGTTTTTACTACAAACCCAATGATGGAAAGTACTCTTTATGCTGAACAGACAAAACCAGCCCGTGAGTTTGCACTTTTATTTGGAAATGCGGGTATTGATGTTATTCGAGCGGTTGATGGGGTTTCGAGTGTTGAAGAGATACGAGATCGCACCGGTGTGCATGGGCGACAACTTGCAGAAATTCTAAGTTATCTAGCTGAAAGAGGGTACATTCGTCGTATCATATTTTATCCGAAATTGGCAACTAGTGATACGCGATTCCTTGCTTTTCTTGAAACAGTTGGACTTCCCCGAGATGAATACCAAATTCTTGACCACGCCAAGGGATTCTGCGACGGAAATAACAGCGTAGCAGACATTGCTCTGCGAATTGGAGCTGACGAAGAGAAGCTAATTACCATACTAAGAAAACTTGGGGACAACGTGGAATGGCTCACCTAAACCAATGCCTTTAAAGCACACAATTCGAACAGTCGATGAGGCTATTGCATTACCTCTTCTTGATGTTATTCCAGCGAGATATAGGTGCACGAATCGATGGGCAAAATCATAACGATTCACAGTTTCCGTGGTGGGACCGGCAAAAGTAACTTAACCGCGAATTTGGCGGTCTGGGCTGCGATGAAGGGTCGGAACGTCGGAGTCATTGATACAGACATTCAAAGCCCTGGTCTTCATGTACTGTTCGGGCTTGCGGGCCATCGCTTCCGCTACACACTCAACGATTACCTTCGAAAGAAGTGCACCATCGAAAAAGCCTCTATTGACCACACGAAGGCCATGAAACTTCAATCCGGTAGCATACACATCATTCCAGCCAGCCTTAATGCAGATGACATTTCCACAATCATTCGGGAAGGCTATGAAGTAGCGGATCTACGTGCTGGGTTTAAGCGAATCATGCAGGCTAAGAAGCTCGATTATCTCTTCATTGACACCCACCCCGGTTTAGATCAAGAAACATTATTGTCGATGGCTACGACTGACCTACTCTTTGTTATCATGCGATTAGACCAACAAGACTTCCTCGGATCAGCAATTACATTGGCGTTAGCGAAGAAACTTGGTGTGCCATCAACCTACATTGTTTGCAACAAATGCCCTGGCATTTATGATTTCGATAAAGTAAGACGTGATATTGAACGCGAATACAGCGTGAAAGTCGTTTCAGTCATTCCCTTGTTTACCCGACTGATTGAGCTGGGCAGCCGTCAAATCCTCGTTCAAACAAGTCCTAATCATTTATTCGCACAAAATATTGACCAACTTTACAAAAAATGCGAGACTCTCCTTGAGAATAAGGGGAATAAACGAAAGTCATGAATAATCTTTTTTTAAAAAAAAGGATGGCTTGGACACCTCATTGGTGTCCAAGGAGTTGCTAGGCGGGTTTTCGTTTTCGACGATAGTATACACCAATTCCTAATGCCATAATCGCTCCTAATGCGATGGCTTCAAATGGAAAACCTGGAATCCCTGGAGCTCCAGCAATTGTCACAATGATTTGGTCCGATCCTCGTAATCCGGAGGTATCATGGACCGTGACATTGACAGGAAAACTTCCAGCAATATTATGAGTGATTGTGGCATTCATTGTCGGTGCATTGATTGTCGTGAAGAGTGTGCCATTTACGTATACATCAGCACGGGAATAGCCGGAACCAGTTTCGGTTATTGACCAAGTAAGTACAAATTGCGTTGGAACGAGTGCACCAGGAGTGGGTGAACTAATGGCGACTGTCGGGTTTGTAGCGTCTACACCGACCTGATAATGGGCGGCAATAGTTCCTACATTATTCGCGTTATCAACTGGAACGACATGCAGATACCAGGTTCCGTCCGCGAGAGCGGAGGCGGGTTGGGTTCCATTAGTTGCAGTGAAGGTTCCAGTAGACGACGTTGGAACTGTTGATGGATTCTGATCGATGATATAGTAGTACCCAGAAATCCCGTTCACATCAACTGGAATAGTCCAGTTAAATTGGGGTTGCCCGTTGAGATACCAAGCGGCTTGATCCGGATGTGTGGATGAGCTGATGGTGGTTGGAAGAACTGTGCAATCGTAGATAGTAGTCAGGAAGGGGTCGCCGATGATGTTCATGCCATAATACCATTCAAGGAAGAGGGTTCCAGCAGTACTTGAGGTAGTCAAGGAATTTTGGAACCATTGGAGAAGACTTTCTCCTAGGGTATCATTTTGCCCTATGGGCCCATAGAACTCATCGCAATCCATCATTCCTCCCGTCTTGGTACTCCCAATGACTGCGAGGCTATGAGAGCCAGTAAAGGCGTAAGTGGTGCCCAAACAGCTAGCTACTGTCCATTGACTTCCATGGCAAGCAAAGAGATTGTAGAAATTAAATGCAGCTGGAGCAAGACGAATCTGATTTGATGTTACTGATCCTTCAGCGCCGCCTCCACCAGGACCGAAAACATGGGAGGTAGCAAAACTGTGCACACAAATGTGTCCCCATTGATAATTTTGCACTACTCGGTTATTGATCCAGTCAGTGGCATTGGTCCAAGTTACGGGAATATCAACGAAGGTTCGTGTTGAGTAAGCAAGACCAAGATCATTATTCCATACACTCGCCCAATATCCTGACCAGTCATCATCAACGTACATCAGAGCACGATTCTGTCGTTGTAATCCACCGGTTCGATATGTATGCGCCCGACCCAGATAGGCATTAATGTAATTTGTTGGTGTATCCCAAGCGTTAATACTCAAAGGGTCAATGCGTCCAATGAAGATTTCGGGAAGGATGTCCGCTCCACCAGAGGCGTTATGTACATCATAGACTCCCGCTGCGTGACCAGGCATGCCTGTATCATACCAGCTGCCATCCAAATCCATGAGGAACAGATCACAGATGAACGTTTCCGCTGCAAAACCTGATGCAGCAGGATGGTAGAATTGAGCAAACGGGAGTCGCCCAATGATAACTGCACCTACAAAATTAGGATATGTCGTATACCATTGATTGAGAAGCGACCTGAATACAGTATGGTTGTTAATATTTGAAGTATAAAGAATCGTGTTGTATCCAGAATTATTCAGATCTGTGCGATACTGGGTCACAGCGGCAGAAACACCTGCATAAAGGGCATTCTCGACCACGATTGCGACCGTTTCAGTTGGTGGGGGTCGTGGTGTTAGAGGAATAGGAATCGGAATAACTTGTGAATGTTGTGGTGAAACTGGGTTTTGACTAGAAATCGTCATTCCAGTTTGAGCAGCAAGAAGTGGTGTGCCAGTGAATATTAGCAGAGTAAATGAACAAAATAATAGAAGTGAGAGTGATGAACGAATTTTACTCACCTTTCTCCATTAATCCACCATGACTATAGTTCGTCTGTGAGCTATTTTACTGAGTTTCGTTGGATTTGCATGGTGGATTGGTTAGGATTCCTTGTTTGAGTTTCACTTAAGTAATTTTGCTTTAATGTGAGGCGTTTTGTTTAAACTGCGAATTATTCGAAAAATTAGACTTCGACGCCCAGATCGAGGGCGCGAACCAATTCTTTGTAGCGGTTTCGAACGGTGACTTCGGTTACACCTGCAACTTCACCAATTTCGCGTTGGGTTCGTCGTTCACCCTCGAGGATTGAGGCGATATAGATCGCTGCGGCAGCGATGCAGGTGGGATCCTTTCCTGAGGTGATGCCCTTGTTACGTGCTTGCATGAGAATGTCCAAAGCCCGGGCATGAGTTCGTTGTGAGAGATTGAGGGCATTGGTATAGCGTGATACAAAGTCTTCAGGTTGGGTGACCGGCATTTGGATTCCAAGGCGTCGAACTATGAGCCGATAGGAGCGTCCTAATTCTTTGCGACCGACACGTGTATAGCGTCCGACGTCGGCAAGCGTCCGAGGGAAGCTGGTGAGTCGACAGGCAGCATAGACACAGGCTGCGACAATTGCTTCAATGCTACGTCCGCGGATGAGGTTCTTTTCGAGGGCGCGACGATATAGGAGGGCTCCGGATTGACGCACGCGTTGAGGGAGATCGAGTTGTCCGGCTAATCGGTCGAGTTCGCTCATGGCACTTGCTAGGTTTCGTTCACTGGCTTGATAGACGCGACTTCGATTGTGCCACTTTCGTATCCGCTGCATTTCTGCCCGTCGACGGGCATCCAAACGGTGGCCCCGTGCATCGACATCTCGCCAATCTATTGTTGTCGAAAGCCCCTTGTCATGCATTGTTAGGGTGGAGGGTGGACCAGCACGAGCTCGTTTATCCCGTTCTTCGGGAGAAAATTCTCGCCATTCGGCACCAAAATCAATTACATCATCATCAAGGACGAGTCCACATTCAGCACAAACGAGTTCACGTGATGCCGTCATGATGTAGTTAGTACTACCACAATTTGGACACTTATGGAGCTCTTCCTCTGGTTTTCCACTTTTTTGTGGCGCTCGACGTTTGGTTTCTTCAGGCATAGCTATCGGATCCGAACCCATCCTATCCTGAATGCAGGTGGGGAAGGACACATTCCCTAGATGAAAGGTGGTTCAAGGAAATTTAAAGTTGGTGTCTTAGGTATTGTATTATTCTCCATTTATATTAAGAAACGAGTTATTCTATGGAAACTTGAATGACCTAGTTATCTCTGGGTAATTGAAGGATTGGAAAACGAATGTCTCGCCTTACTCCTTATGAACGCGTCATGATGGTGATTAATGGAAAGATTCCCGACCGGGTACCTGTAATCCCGCAAATAACCTATACAACCGCTCAACTGACTGGAGTTGGCTTAGTTGAAGCCTTGCATAGTCCTGAAAAAACAGCTGAAGCATTATTAGCAGGTCAACGTGAACTCGGTTATGACGCCATCTATGCAGGATGGGAAAGTTCCTTTAATTTACTCGCTGAAGCCATGGGATGTACAATGCGGTTTCCTGAGGATTCAGTACCCCAGGTTGCCGAACATGTGGTAAAAACCCCAGGTGACTTAGACCATCTTGAAATCCCCGATCCCTTCAAAAGTGGACGCCTCCCCATTCATATGAAAATGTTACACCTTCTTAAAGAAGAAGTAAAGGACCAAGTCCCCCTTTTTGCTTACACCCCGGGCCCCTTCACGCTCGCTGGACAACTGGGCGGTATCAATCCGTTGATGATGGCTACAATTCAAGACCCAGAATTCGTCCACGCAATCACTAACATTACACTGCAGGCGTCGATAAGATATGCACTTGCGAACATTGAAGCCGGTGTTGATGTAATTGTCACAGCAGATCCAACAGCGAGTGGAAGCCTAATCAGTTCGACAACTTTCAAGACCTTTGCAGCACCTTTGATTACAGAAATTGTATCAGCTGTAACGAAGGCAGGAGCCATATCCGCCCTGCACATTTGTGGAAAGACAACCCCAATTTTAGAACAAATGGCTGCAACCGGTGTGAAAGTTGTAGAACTTGATCATTTGGTTAGTCTCACCGAGGCAAAGCAACGTATCGGTGAACAAGTCATTCTGATGGGAAATCTGGATCCCACTGAGCTTCTTTTATCGGGAACATCAAATCAGGTGGAGGCAGCTTCAAAATCGTGCATTGAAAGCGTTGGTGCTGATGGACGGTATATTCTCAGTAGTGGATGTGAGATTCCTCCCCAGGCACCTTTAGATAACATTCGAGCCATGGTTACCGCTGCCCAGAAGTATGGACAATTCACATAATTGTTTGTAGGATTATGGAGTTATTAAATCGACAGGTAAGACCCGATCGATTGTTATCTCATATGTATTCTCATCAAAACGGGTAGCCCAGGCATAGGTTTCCACACCCTTCTTGGCAGCTTGTCGAAGAACTTGACCAAACGCGGGATCAATTCGGTCATTCGGTCGCATTGATGAAGCATCTGACCGTTGAAGGATGAACACAATGGCAGCGCGATATCCTTTCGTAATGGCGTGCATTAGTTCGCGGACATGACGTTGTCCCCGTTTGGTAACAGCTCGTGGGAAGTATCCGATAGATTCTTCGGCATCGGTAGAGGATTTAGCTTCAATTAGACAAGGGGGTAAGGAGTCGGATTGCAAGAGAAAATCAAGCCGGCTTTCCCTATACAATGGTTC
>JBHLQC010000025.1:0-15735 GCA_048885185.1 Candidatus Odinarchaeota archaeon
GAGACTCAACACCGACACGAACTGCTATCCGTGCGGACTGCAAAATGGATTGAGAGGATCTATGCTGAACGTAAGGAGAAGGAGATTGAGAACTTATTTGTACAAGTCATTGAATTGGAACCAATGCGGGTTGCTAGCGTACGAGCACTTAGTGCAACACCAGAAACCGATGCTTGGGAAAAGATGCGGGCATGGGCTGAGCCCCTAGGATTACTCGAAGACTTAGACAATCACCCAGTATTCGGTTTCAATAATCCAAATCCATCACCCGGTCAGAAAGAGTATGGATATGAGTTTTGGATTCGTATGGGCACCCTCTTCAAAGGCGAAGGTGAGATCAAGGCAAAAGATGCTGACGGCGGATTTTATGCTGTAACATCATGTAGGCTAGGCGAAGAAATGGAATCAGAGTTTACAAAGAAACATGGATACTTAGAGCCGTGGAAGAAACTGATAGAGTGGGTAGTACTGAGTGAGAAATATGAGATTGATGGGAGTCGCCAGTCTCTTGAAAAAACTCGGAATCCAGGCGCTCCAGCAAAAGAGATTGTTCTCGATTTGTATCAGCCCATTAAGGAGGTCCAGAAATCCTCCTGAGTGTATGTTTGAAATGGATGTGAAGAATATGGGAAGTAAAGAGATTCGGATTGTTCAGCTGGATCCGATGCGGGTAGCAAGCTTGCGCGTGATTAGTGTTACTCCAGAGTTGGAGGCCTGGGCAAAGTTGCGAGCTTGGGCCGAGAAGAAAGGACTGTTGGGTGATCTAGACAAGCACCCCGTCTATGGCTTTAATGAGCCTCCACCACAGCCAGGAAAACGTGAATATGGGTACGAGTTCTGGATTCAGGTGGGGGATGACATCGTGTCGGATGATGTAGTTGAAGTGAAGGAGGTTGAAGGCGGCGAATACGCCGTAACGACGTGTGTGTTGAAGGAGGAATTGGAATCCGATTTCTTCAAAGAACACGGGATCTTGGAATCGTGGCATCGCATAGATGAATGGGCAAAGACGAATGGCTACAAGTATCGAGGTCATCCGGGGCTGGAGAAAGCCCATGACCCTGATGCCGGTCCAGATCTTGTTTTGGATCTGTACTATCCGATTACCAAGTAGTGGATTCCATTGGTGCAAGAGTCAGATGAATGAAGGAGTTGATAGTGAGAATGAAAAACGTAGATCTGGGTCAGCTTCGTTACGTGGAAGCGACCGAGGCTGATATTCCAGCCTTGACAGCGGTGATGACTCGGAGCTTTGATGATGATTCACAACGGTTCCGAGGTGAGCCCGAAGGAGGTCCTAATGGATACAACAATGGAGGCTTCTTTCGACAGTTTATGCGTCCCGGTAATTGCTACAAAATCCTGCTGGGTGACATCTTAATCGGGGCGTTCATAGTGTTTCGAGATTATCCGGAAGAGGGATCAAATGTGCTGGGTACAATCTTCCTGGATC
Organism: Candidatus Odinarchaeota archaeon; assembly: GCA_048885185.1. Taxonomy (GTDB): domain Archaea; phylum Asgardarchaeota; class Hermodarchaeia; order Hermodarchaeales; family Hermodarchaeaceae; genus Hermodarchaeum. Next base: position 1,454 of record JBHLQC010000025.1, read on the forward strand.
CCGAGTATCAGAATGTCGGCATTGGTTCGCAGGTAATGGAATACATTCATGATATATTTCCGGCAAAGCGGTGGGTGTTGGATACGCCGGAGTGGCATACTCGGAATCACCATTTCTATGAGAAGCTGGGTTATCAGAAAATCGGCGAACAAGAGGAACCCCATGCAGGCTTTACGCTCCGGATTTACCAGAAGAAGATGGATGAGCCCTCGCCGAAGGGTGGTGGTCGGGCGTTCATTGTCCTGTCTTGGGCCTTGTAACAGAATTACTTGGATGAAGGGGTCCCTAATTATATAGAAGAGCGGATATGGGATGATTGTATGGGACCCCTTCGGGTTCCCAAGACTGAATTGGAAAACGGGTTGGGTGAAGACAGCATGGTTGAAGTTGTATCAAAATGTGGGATGAATTGTGCTGGATGTCCGTGGTCACCGATTACACGAAAAGATCTGCCACCAGAAGATTTTCCTGTGTTTGCTAAGCGTGCCAAAGCGATTCTGGGATTTACCCCGACGAAGAAACCCTGTTTATTGTGTTTGACACCTGAGGAAAAAATTCCAAAGGATGCAAAACATTGGCATGCAAATTTCCGTCGTGGGTGTCGGATTCGGCAATGTGTGATCAGGATGGGAATCAAGAACTGTGCGTATTGTTCCCGGTTTCCTTGTGATTTTGAGTTACAACATGCAGGTACGTGGACCCGGGAAACCTTTGAGAAGAGGATGGGTGAACCTATGTCCGATGAGGATTATCGGACTTTTGTTGAGCCTTTTGAGGGTGTGAAACGTCTTCAGAAAATCCGATCAACCTTGTCACCGGATCAGATTGTCGAAGCGATCGTAGAAAAACCCCTTACGCTGAAAGTCGTCGACTTTCCTGACTCCTTACCATACTCAGCCAAAGAGATTGAAGGTTTCAAGGCGGTTCATACTCTCTTGACAAGAATCAAGAAATCCTCGTTGGGTTTGAAAGACACTGATATTTTGCCACAGCAACACCGGCTGAAGGGCCGGATTAATCATCTTATTCGGTTTCTCTGGATTTTTGCTAGGTATGGAGTGTTCAAAGAGGAGAATGGTGGGTATCTTGTAGTCGAACCTGAGCCATATCTTGATAATAGGGGAAGCGAGTCAGGGCTTGGCACTTGGACTATAGTTCAAGATATCGTGTTAAAGAACCTCAAAAAATTTGGAGTGCATGGTGAACTTGTCGAATTAGCGGATGGATGGGCGACCCCTACTCAGAGTTTTCGAAAACAAGGGTGGAAAATGAAGCTCTTATTTGACAAAAAAATCGGTGGCATCACTTCTTTGAAGGCTATGAAAGGTTTTGCAACAAAATTGCATGCTAAGTACGGGAAACGGGCTCACCGCTATTTTAGAAATGCCGATATGCGTGTGCTATAGGGGTTAAATAACTGGCTCACCTCGAAAGGATGCTAGTTTTGATAAGACCTTTTTTCCAAGAATTGGAACTCATGGCTCAACCGACTATCTTTAAGGAGTTATTCACAACTCTTTTTACTACAGAAAATTGCTGTTACTGAGTTGTGAACTTCCATGAAGGGAGAAGTTGTCAAGAATTATATTAACGGGCGTTGGGTTGAGTCAAAGTCAAAAGAAACCCGTGATGTTATTAACCCGGCAACAGGTGAGCTGTTAGCCAAAACACCTATGTCTACTGCTGAGGAAGCCCAGGAGGCGATTGAAGCAGCAAAAAAAGCTTTTGAGCGGTGGCGGTCAACACCTGCCCAGACCCGGATTCGCTATCTATATCGTTTCCGGAATTTGCTTGAAGATCATTTTGAAGAGCTCTCGAAGACCATTACCACTGAACATGGTAAAATTCTCGATGAGGCGCGTGGTGAATATCGCCGTGCAGTTGAAAACGTTGAAGCGGCTGCTAGTATTCCTTCACTTCAAATGGGGTACAATTTCGAAGATATAGCAGCAGGAATCGATGAAATGGTGATCAAACAACCCCTGGGAGTGTTCTTCTGTGTGGCACCGTTTAATTTCCCGGGGATGGTTCCGACATGGTTTTGGCCATTTGCTATTGCGTGTGGGAACACGTATATTGTGAAACCATCCGAGCAAGTTCCGTTAAGCCAGATTCGACAGTTTGAATTAATCGATAAGACTGGATTTCCAAAAGGTGTGATGAATCTGGTCAATGGTGGACCCGAAGTGGTAAATGCTCTCATTGAAAGCCCTGATACTGTTGGGATGTCATTTGTCGGTTCTACACCGATTGGTAAATTACTCTACAAGAAATGTGGCGAACATGGCAAACGTGCACAGGTCCAAGCTGGGGCGAAAAATTTCATCACAGTGATGCCAGATGCCAACATCGAAAGGACTGTTCCAAATCTGATGAGCTCTTTCTTTGGAAATACAGGGCAGCGATGTCTGAGTGGAGCAGTTTTGCTTGCTGTGGGAGAGGTGTACAAATCTCTCAAAGAAGCTGTTGTGAAAGCCGCCAAAGAACTGGTTATTGGCGATGGGTTGAACGAAGATGTGCATATGGGCCCTATTGCCACGAAAGCTGCTCTGAAACGAGTATTGGGTTACATTGAAACGGGAATCAAAGAAGGCGCTGAGCTCATTTTGGATGGACGGAATGTCAAAGTTAAGGATTATCCGAATGGTCTCTTCATTGGTCCCAACATCTTTGACAAAGTTAAACCAGAGATGAAGATAGCTAAGGAGGAGATCTTTGGTCCGGTTATGTCGATTATCCAAGTGAAAGATTTGGACGAAGCCATAGACATCATCCATGCCAACCCACATGGGAATGCATCCTCAGTTTTTACTTCGAGTGGAAAAGTAGCCCGAGACTATCAATACCGAGTTAGGGCTGGGAATATCGGTATCAACATTGGCATTGTGGCTCCGATTGCCACTTTTCCGTTTTCAGGCATGAAGGATTCCTTCTTCGGTGATTTGCATGGACAGGGAAAGGATGCCGTAGACTTCTTCACAGAAAATAAAGTAGTCATTACGCGGTGGTTCTAGCCTGAAATGGAAGGTGATACATTGGAACTCGGAACCTTTGGTGCAGTCGTTAAATTTGCCCTTGAATTGGAGGCTATGGCAGCAGCATTTTATGAAACGGCTTCTGCAATCACATCAACTGAGCAATTGAAAATTCCTTTTGAAGCGTATATTCAGAAACGACTGTTGCGGATGGAGACTCTGAAACGGCTTCGACGTGAAAACACGACAGAAATGATTCTTGAACCGATTCACGGATTGCAAGACGAAGATTACAGAGTGAAATCTGAATGCCCTGAAGGCTGTCCTGATGAGGAGCTGTTGAAACTTGCATCCCAGTTAGAAGAGAGGAATCAGAAATTTTACCAGGATGCTGCGAAGAAAATCGAGTTCTTGATTGAACCTGCTGACATCTTTGAGCGCTTTGCTGAAGAAAATGGTGATAACGCCCAGTCAATTCAGAAAATTAAATCATCGTAACTGCTAAAGTTAGAGTAGATTCTTCAACGCTTTTAGGGCGATTTTTTCTGCTTCATAAATCTCTGCGAATCGAGTACTCATGTCCTGAAATAAGGCGATGAGTTCTTTCTCAGTTAATGGAAACGTTTCTGACACTTCTGCTCGAATGGTTTGAATTTTCATCGCCGCAGCGTCTAATCGCTTCTTCGCTGCTTCACCATGTATTTTGAAAAGCGCATTCCATTCTTGGGCAGTGCGTCGTGCTGCTTGGAGTTGGGGAGTATCGTCAGGGAGGGCTTCGACACTGAGATCATCCCACATGATTCCGATATTTGCAAACTGATTGGCAATTTTACAGAGCTGAGGTTTTTTCAGGATGTCACTGGCTTCTTGGAGGAAATCGCTATAGGATGAGCGGAGAGCTCCACCGTCGCTGTTGTGGAAGGTAATCTGGGCGTGGAGCCGTGTGAGGGTGTCAAAGAGTTGCCAGCCTTCGTTAAAGAGGGTGAGCCAACCACGTTTTGCGGTGGGATTCGCCAGTGTCTTGGCTATAGCGTTCCAGGTTTCGACGCGAAGATTGGCGCCTGATACGACACTTTTTTCATGGAGGAGGCTTTCAACACAATCGTGTATTCCGGCACGAACTGCTTGATGCAGATTTGTGATTTTTGATGGAGGATCTAATACAAGACCTGTGTTTTTTCGACTTTTGATTATGCCCCGTGAGAGGTTGAACTGTGGAATGGTGAGTGTATGGGGTTTGGTGCTCGAATCGGTGAGAAGCACCTGGTTTGATTCTTCCTCAAATCCGTAAATGATTGTGAGATTGTGATTGATCCACGGATATGGAAGAGTGAAGTAGGGAAGGAAACTCACATGTTCATCGTATAAGAGAAGTGGAAAGAAGTTTGGATCTTGGATGTACTGTTCTTTGACTTCCCGTCGCATATATTGGCTATGCCAGACTGAAAGAGATGTGATAACTGGTTTACCTGATTTCAATGATTCAAGGAGGAATTCGTTAGCGCGATCTTTGCTTGCGGTTTCTTTGACTGTGAGTGTTACTCCAAGCCGATTGGCAATCTTTGGAAGAAGACTCTCTTCATTCTTGTCAATGTAGTTCTTCACATGGTGAAAGCGGAGGTACAGTTTTGCTTTTCGTGGGCGTGAAGGGTCAATGGGTGTGAAAGCCCAAGTAGCATATTCAGCACCAAGTCCACCACCAATGCCCATGAGTAGGGCCTCGGTGAATGGCTCTCGAGTGTGCGGTGCTACGACACCTTCATAGTCGAGAATATTGCGTATTGCCCCAGCGGTTCGTTCTGTTGTACCAAACTGGGAAAACCCTTCAACTTTCAAATTCGACAACCTTTCTAACTAGTAGAATAAGCGAGAACTCAAGATATTAGAATCTTATGAGTCCATAGCTTGTTGAGATAGTGTAAAAGTTCCAAAGGGAAACTGATCTTATGGTGGAACATGAAGCATACCAACGGATGTTGAATCGAGACCAAAAACCAACCGAGACTGACATAATCACCTTCATATCTAATGCTGAAGCAATTTCAGCGTGGAACCAAATTCAGGAATACCTGGAAATCCACTACGATTTGCTAATAGAAACCATCTACTATGGGGATAATTATGGCTGGGTCGTACGATATCGAAAAAGCGGACGCACAATCGTATCACTCTTCCCTGAAAAGGATAGTTTCAGTTTCCTGATTGTATATGGTAAAAAGGAGATTGACAAATTTTCTGCTCAAGAATCCGAGTTTCTGCCAGACATCGTAGAGATATTTCAAAACACCAAGAAGTTACATGATGGGAAGTGGCTATGGATACGGGTCACTGATTCAACAAATCTCGAGGATCTGAAAAAATTACTCGCAATAAAACGTAGACCAAAGAAACTAGATTAAACCAAATATCGAAAAAAAATAAGATTAGAGGCTAGAAGTAGTTCTTCTAGTCCTCTTCTTTGTGGTTGTTATCATTTGTTCTGTTTGTAAAGAGCTTCCACGAAGGGTCCAAATCCTTTCTTACGCCCTTCAAAGGCTCCCTTTTCTTCGCCATGATCTTTGCATCGCTCGGCTTTGAAGAACCATTCGAGTTTTTTCTTTGGATTGTCGGGTAAAACGTGTTTGACTTGGATTTTATCTTTGTAGTTGTTGAACTTGTCAATGGATGACCATGGAATGAAACCGGCTAGTGCTCCTGCAGCCATTGAGACTAAAGAGACTTCAAAGAGCCCGGTCTTGGCAGCGTGAAAGGCGATACCCTGGTCGGTGACGACGACGAAGCCCGATTTCTTATGGGCACCCATTCCTCGTTTGAGGACGTTAGCGCGAGTAGTGTATAGGATGGTCGCTCCTTCGGGAATGAGTTGCTGGAAACCTTGATCTAATTGGTCTATTGGAATGTAGAGATGTTCAGACATCGATATCCCTAAGGTCACGCGACCATGATGCTATTTAAAACGTAAGCTATGATTTTTCGTGCATTAAAGGGAGTTGAGCTTCTCTTAACGTCAAAGTAGAGTTATTGCCGAACTGATTGGTTTCATTATTCACTGGTATTTGGTGTTTTGCCATATTTGGTTCGCAGTTTTTGATAGAGGAATGGCTGATATATTCGGTTTTGATCCAGAGGACCAGCATACACGTCTTCGGTGAAACCTGAGCATTCGTAGAGAAATGTGGGTCTACCTAGCCATTTCAAGCGTTCCAGGTTCCCTGCGATAACACTACTCTTGTTCATCCAGATGACGATGGCAGTATCACAATCCTCAATCATGTTACGTTCACGTTCCCGAAGATTGTCACCGTATTTGATGTCGGGCCAGTCCCCGGCGTTGTACCGTAGACTGCGAGCGTGTCCAACAATGACGTTGCGATAGTTTCTGCGTTCTAGGTGGTCTTGATAGAGGCGGGATGCTCCTTTGGCTTCGCCGACGATGATGGTCATCTCTTGTTCAACGGCAGCATCAATTCGTTGTTTCACTTCGTCGGGCAGTTCCCTATCTTGGAAGGCTTTACTGCCCATGAGAAGGAGCTTTTTCCCTTTGCCAAGAACAACATCATCCATGGGCATCACCCGTTCATGGAATCTAGGTTTTCCCTGTTTAAGTCAATTACTTTTCGTAGAGTCTCTGTTTGGTTTTATGCGTTTAAGAGGAAACTTATGTTACTGCAAAAACTAATAGTGAGCCACGTTTTAATCTGAGAAGATACTGATGGACATCCACATAAAAGGTGCTCGTGAACACAACCTCAAAAACATCGATATTCAACTCAGTGATGGTCTTACCGTAGTCACTGGCGTTTCGGGATCCGGTAAGACCTCCCTAGTGTTTGACACAGTATACCACGAGGCACACCGACGGTTTTTGGATGTCTTTTTGTATGGTCGAGGTGGAGAGCGCCTTGCTCCTGCCAATGTTGACTCAATCTCTGGTTTGGGACCCACGATTGCTGTGGGTCAGAATCTGCTGAACCGGAATCCACTCTCCATTCTAGCTTCCGCATCTGGGCTACACCCTTTCTTCCGATTGTTGTTTGCCAATTACGGTGTTCGATACTGTGTACAATGCGAAGCACCTCTGACGGTGTTAACCGAAGACGAGATGGTGGAAAAACTCGCCTCGTTATCTAAAAAGGAATCACTACAACTGTTTGCACCATTAGTTCAAAGTGTACAGGGGAGTCATAAAACGCTCCTTAAATTGTTGGGCAATGAATTTGAGAAAAGACAGGTTCTTGTTGATGGGAAGGCGTGGGATGGGAAAGCTCTCAATCCCAAGGAAAATCATTCAATTGAGGTTGAAACAGGAGTTATTGATAAGACTAGTACGACCAAGCAGATTAGAAGCTTTGCACAGAGGACGACAGCGTTAGGTGCTGGAGCTGTTCGAATCCGTGGAGCAACAACCAATGTGGTGCTCACTACAACGCAAATCTGTAGTGTTTGTGGAACAGGCTTCCGTGAAGTAAGACCTACTCATTTCAACCAGGCGTGTCCATATTGCAAAGGCAAAGGTTGTGACCGATGTAATGGAACGGGAATGCATCCTCAGACAGCAAGCGTCCGATGGGAAGGGATGCGCTTCCCTGAATTGTTAGCACTCTCTGTGGAGGAAGCACAACAGCTGTTTTCGGAAGTGAATCTTCCTTCCACCGCAAACCGACTATGTTCGGAGATTCAACGACGACTAGATGCCTTAGAACGTGTGGGGCTGGGTTATATTTCCTTGAATCGATCATCTCCAACCTTATCTCGGGGTGAATCTCAGAGAGTAAGGCTGGCAATCTCACTAGCCAGTCGATTAGAGGATATGCTACATGTATTAGATGAACCGACGATTGGGCAGCACCCGGCGGATATCGCTCGATTGTTCCCTGCATTTCGCGAATTATCTGGATCCGTAATCTTTGTTGAACATGACCGAGTGGCAGCCGCTTCGGCGGATTCAGCAATTGATCTTGGTCCGGGTGCAGGTAAAGAGGGAGGAGAAGTTGTATTTATTGGGTCACCAGCAGAATTATGGAAAGCTGATACGGCAACGGGACGATATTTCAGTCTACGGAATCGTGTGCTGACTCCTGAGCCGCGTCCCCAACCAGACGAGTTTCTCCGTGTTCAAAAGGCTCACCAACACAACCTACAAGATATTGATGTGAAAATCCCGTTAGGACGGTTGACGGTAATTACGGGAGTATCAGGGTCTGGGAAAAGCACGCTAGTTGAGCATGTTCTCGTGCCTTCCTTGAAGAAAAAAGAGTCGATTGGCTGTATTAGAATTGATGGGCAGAGACTAAAACCGGTCTTGGTAGATCAAAGTCCTATTGGACGAAATCCACGTTCCAACCCAGCAACCTATACGAAGTTATCGGATATCATTCGTGACTTATATGAGGATGCGACAGGATTATCCAAATCGCATTTTTCGTTTAATCGACCAGAGGGTGCTTGTCCAACATGTAAGGGAATTGGTGCTAGCGAAGTCAAGATGCGATATTTACCGTCCATCTGGATTCCCTGCTCAGATTGTGAAGGACAACGATTTAGCCCTGAAGTCCTAAGTGAGCTGGTTGAGTTTGATGGAGAAAAGCTCTCCATTGCTGATTTCTATGCCCTTCCAATTGCCGAGATTGAAGAACGGATAACTAAGTCAAAACATCTTTCACAAGCCAAACGGCAATCGGCCCAGCGGATTCTCCAGGCACTCCTTGATGTCGGGCTGGGCTATCTTGAACTGGGGCAACCGTCACCCACACTCTCTGGTGGGGAAGCACAGCGTGTGAAACTCACGAAATTCCTTGGTCGTAATAAGTTGACAAATCAACTCGTCATTCTTGACGAACCTTCGACTGGTTTACACTCTCAAGATTTGGATGGATTATTGACCGTTCTCGACCGACTTGTCCGTCATGGTGCAACGATCGTGGTTGTTGAGCACAACATGGACTTCATTCGCGCAGCGGATTGGGTAATTGATTTAGGTCCTGGTGCTGGCCCAAACGGAGGCAAGCTTCTGTATGAAGGGCCACCTGAAGGGCTCATCAAGGTTGAATCTTCTCTTACTGGTAAAGCCTTGGCAGATGAAAGTGTGCTTCGACCTCGAAGGAAGACCAAGAAGCCAGTGATTGCCAAACCACCAATAATTTCAATCCGAAATGCTCGAGCAAACAATCTGAAAAATGTCGATGTGGACATCCCAAAGGGAACCTTCACTGTTGTCACTGGCGTATCTGGATCTGGAAAATCCAGTCTAGTACGTGATATCTTGCAGGCAGAAGCACAACGCCGATATTTAGAATCACTTTCCATGTTTGAAAGGCAGGGATTACGAGAGGGAGCCGAAGCCCCCGTCGATTCGATCACTGGATTAGGGGTCACGCTTACGGTGGCGCCTCATCGAGCTCATTTATGGAGTCATATCCCACAATTCACTCGACGGAATAGTGTTGGAACTCTTACGGAGATAAGTTATCATATCACGCATCTTCTTGCCTCTTTGGGGGAAAGGAAATGTTTGAAATGTGGTTCAAAGATGAACCGCGAGAAAAAATGGGTTTGTCCAAAATGTCATAACACGGTACCTATTGCGAAACCACAGTACTTCTCATCAGAGCATTGGGGGAGTTCTTGTCCGAAATGTGTAGGACTGGGTGTAATGCATCTACCTCAACCTGAGAAGCTCATAGTGAATCCCGAAAAGCCGTTATGTGCAGGTGCGATGTGGTCTCCAGGTTATTGGCCAAAGACTTACCTGTGTAAGGATCAGCCAATCATTCCGGAATTGGGAAAACGGTATAGGTTTGATCCCTTCAAAACGCCGTGGAATGAAATGTCCAAAGAAGCACAAGATGTCTTCTTGTATGGCGATGGAGAAGTATACAAGTTTACATACATCAGCAAATCAGCGGGTCGATTGAAGGGGAAGGAACGCCCATCCAAGTGGACCTGGAGAGGTTTTTACCAGAAGGAGAGCTGGATTTTCGATTGGGATATCCATGGGACGTATACAAAGCAAGTCGTCTGTCCAGAATGTAGGGGTGCGGGACTCCGACCAGAATACTTGGCTGTAACTTTGCAGAACAAGAATATGTTTGAATTAAGTGAGATGCCACTTCTGGAACTTGAAAAACTGGTCAAGAAAATCCCTAAGCCCCCCTCGAGCATTCCTTTAGCTGAGACGAGTCTTCAGATTATCCGACGACGGTTACGGTTTCTGAGGCAAGTGGGAATTGGGTACCTTCATCTGAATCGACCAACAGGCACCTTGTCAGCAGGTGAAGCTCAACGCATCCAACTAGCAAGCTTGCTAGGAAGTGGATTAACTTCACTAACAATCTTAGTTGACGAGCCGTCACGGGGTATGCACCCATCTGAACTTGAAGCTCTGCGTGAAGCACTAGAAGAACTCCGTGACGAAGGAAACACGATAATTGTTGTCGAACACGACTTACTACTTATTCGGGCAGCTGATCATGTGATTGATCTTGGACCTGGCGCGGGAACGATGGGCGGGAGAATTATCGGTGAAGGAACACCTGCAGATATTATCAAAGCTGGAACAATTACAGGAAAATGGCTGGAAAAGGATCAAATGGAAAAACCAGCTCATAAGGGTGGATTACTTGAATGGATGAATGGAACGCGGCGCCGGCAACCACAAGAGTGGATGGTGATTCAAGGTGCTCGTGCAAACAATCTTCGTGGAGAAGACGTGAAATTCCCCTTGGAAACATTAACAGGCGTATGCGGCGTGTCGGGATCTGGAAAAAGTTCACTCCTTATTGATACTGTTGGTCGAGCCCTGGTGAAACAACTGCACACCTCATCTTTTGCCCGTGAACCCCTTGAAGCGGGAGAATATGAGGAAATCAGCAATCCGCCAAAACGTACGTTGTTGGTTGACCAATCTCGACGCGGAATTCAGAGTCCAGCAAGTTATCTTGATTTAACTCGACCGTTATTCAATATCTTTCTGAACAGTGATGATGCTCAAGCTTTAGACCTTAGTGAGAAAGACCTCACGAGGCGGTGTACGGCCTGTCGTGGACGGGGTCAACTTCGGCTAGATATGGGATTTTTACCCACTGAGTTTGTCGAGTGTGAAACTTGTAAGGGGACAGGATATCGCCCTGAGGCGTGGGATGTGCGAGTGAGGGGAGTTACATTACCGGACATCAATTCGATGACCCTGGACGAAGTGTATGAGCTTTTCAAAGAGGAGAAAGGAATTGCAGAGCCCCTAAAGGTTGTACGACAAGTGGGTTTGGGATATCTGGTTTGGAGGCAGTATGCGTATACCCTTTCAGGCGGGGAAGTGCAGCGTCTAAAAATCGCTAAGGAATTGATTAAGAAAACCAGAGAAAAAACGCTTTACATTATGGACGAACCTACTGTGGGTTTACATATGGACGATGTTGCTCGTTTAGTTACTGTGTTGAATCGACTTGTTGATGACGGGCACTCAGTTATTGTTGTTGAGCATCATCCGCACCTACTAGCCTTTTGTGATTGGATAATTGAACTCGGTCCAGGTGGAGGACCGGATGGTGGGAGAATTATTGCCACTGGAACCCCTGAAGATATTGCAGCGAAAAATACACCCACTGCTCCGTACATTCAAGAAGTGTTGGGGGTGAAATCATGACGTGGGCACCACTTCTCCTGGCAGATCCGTCTCCCAGTTTACGATTACTGGTTTTACGAGATTTATTGAATCGCCCAGATACTGATGAGGAAGTCAAAGAACTCAAAGCCCTTCAGAAGAAAGATTCTTTGATTAAGCGGTTTCTAGCTTTGCAAGACAAGGATGGAGGTTTCAGGGTTGGTGAAGCTGGAGGAACAGCATTAGGGCGACTTCGCATAACGGCTCAAGCATTGATGGGGTTGGGCTATTTCGGTTTAGGTCCAGATCATCCTGATATCAAGCGAGCTGCTGACTTTATTTTTTCTCAACAACAAAAAGATGGTTCTTTCCCAATAACCTTTCAAGGAGCCGTACTTGATGGTGGTCGAGCTTTCGACATCAAGTACCATGCCATACCGGTTCAAACGGCTCTACCATTATTGGGTTTAGCGTGGGCTGGGTTCGCAACGGATCCTCGTGCTGAAGCGGCTTATGAGTGGCTCTTAAAGGAAGAATTGGCTGAAGGTGGATGGCCATCTGGTAGGCATCAGGATAAGTACATTTTTGCAGCCGGGTATCGTCGGCTTGCTCATTCTAAATTCGGGTGTCGTACGAATACGACAGCTGCAGTTAGTGCGTTGGCGTTGCATCCTAATCGGCGGACAAGCGAAGCTGCACGTCGTGGATTGGACAAGTTGCTAGCTCATGAACACCGTCAAGCTCATACTCTTGGATTCGAGGTAGCACGTATCGTGGGTACTGAACAAGTCCGTGGCGGGTTTACCTATTTCAAACGCTATGATGTCGCTCAGATGTTAGATTTATCCTGGCGGATTGGAGTCAGCTTGGATGATGCCCGTGTCGCTGAAAATGTTAAATTTGTTAAGGAATTGCAGGGTCCATATGGGCTCTGGGAGTATCAGCGATTTCCAGAAGTATCCCGATGGATTACTTTTGATATTTTACGTTCATTATCTCGGCTTGACAAAGAGACTGATTGGTTCAGTATGGAACCGCGAACACCCTTCCAGCCGTATCCAAAGAAACGTCCACGATATTAGACAGAGGGATTTATCCATAGAATTAACCCAATAGAATACCACTTCAGAAAACTGAGGGAACTTCAGATGAATGTTGAAGCCGTTTTCAAGTATATTGATCAGAATATTGACAATCACATTGCCAGGGTTCAAGAACTTATTAGGCAACCTTCGATATCCCCACAAGATGTTGGAGTCCGCGATTGTGCTGAACTGCTCCGCAAATCGCTCAAGGATTTAGGCTGTCAGCGAGCTGAATTAGTTGAAACTTCTGGCAATCCCGTGGTGGTGGGCGAATTAGACGTCGGAGCCAAAAAGACAGTTCTCGCCTACATGATGTATGATACGCAACCTATTGACGACCCGGGTTGGTCTGTCCCACCTCTCGAAGCAAAACTGGTTGACCTTGATCCCTTCGGTCGTGTTCTCATGGCCCGGGGAGCGACTAATAGTAAAGGACCATTGCAGGGATTGTTGAATGTCTGTGATGCTATTCAGAAAGCTGGAGAAAAGCTCCCCGTGAACATGCTTTTCGCTATAGAGGGAGAAGAGGAACTGGGAAGCCGTCACTTTCCAGAATTCCTCAAAAAAGAGGAAAGCACTGTCAAGAAAGCTGATTACGTCTTTTTCCCGTTCATGAGCCAGGACCCTACCGGGAAAGTGATGAATTACCTTGGAGTCAAAGGGATTGTCTATGTTGAGTTAGAATTGGATGGTAAATCTTGGGGATATGGTCCTACCGAATTCGACATCCATGGCGGCACAAAATGTATTGTTGATAATCCAGCCTGGCGACTTGTCCAAGCTCTCTCATCAATGACCACACCGGATGGTAACAGAGTCTTAATTGAGGGATTCTATGATGCTGTTGAACCGATTTCACGAGAAGACGAAGAACTACTCACACAGCTCGAGAAAACCTACGATGAAAAACCCTTCAAAGCACAATTGAAAATCGAACGGTTCATTGATGATGGACATGGACGAGAGATCTTAGAGAAATACATCTTTGGACCGACACTAAATATCAATGGAATCTGGTCAGGCTACACGGGACCTGGCACCAAAACAGTTGTACCTTGGAAGGCTACTGCAAAAGTTGATGTCCGTTTAGTACCTAACATGCAAGTCAAAGATGTCATCCCTATGCTCCGTCGCCATCTCGATAGCCAGGGATTTTCTGAGGTCAGAATTGTCGAACTCGAATCAGGGTATGGTTGGGCTAAATTAAGTATCAGTCATCCACTGGCTCAAGCCGTTTTAGAGACATACAAGGAGTTTGACTATCCAATTGAGAACTGGCCTTCACTCTCTGGAAGCGCTCCGTTTTCGATGTTCGCTCAAGAACCTTTCAACCTCCCCTTCGTAGTAGCGGGATTAGGACATGGAGCGCGAGCTCATTCCCCTGACGAATACATTGTTATTGATGAAGGCGGACCCACTGGTGGTCTAGCCACTGCTGAGAAATCGTTTGTTTCCATATTACACCGAATTAGCCAGATAAAATGAAATCATAATCAGATCGTAGTTACTCAGAGTTGATTCTTGATTTCTCGATCATAGTAGTCGAGTTGAGTCTTGAGCGTTTCTCGGATGTTGAGGTGATAGGGACATTTGTCTTCGCATTCTCCGCATTCGTCACAAAGG
>JBHLQC010000026.1:0-15379 GCA_048885185.1 Candidatus Odinarchaeota archaeon
CAAGCAAACATAGAAAAATCCCTCTCGAAGAGCATACAAGATATCAACACTCAAGTTCGTGATATTTGGACGCGACGAACACAGGCATTCAATGAAACTGTAGTACAAATGGAAAAAGCATTGAAAAAAGATGGTCGCCATTTAACACAAAGAGCAAATAAAGCCGCAACTGAAATGGACACGACAATAAGTGCCTCCCGAAAAACTTCTGTTCAAATCACAAATTCCCTCTTTCAAGAGTTGCAAAAGTCACTTGAGACTATTAGTCGAGGATTCCAAGGATTGCATAAGGAAGCGAGCACTTCAATTGCTCAATGGCCACCATCAGCCCTCACGTTTAATCAGTTCTCAAAAATCAAATCTGATTTAGCAGCACTTACAGAGCAAGTGAAAGCGGAACATGAACAAATCCTTGAAGCCGCTAGTGAAGGTTTAGGTATCGAAATGAGGGATGCATACCTTGCACACCTTCTTGAAGTACGCACCCTCCTCCAATCAATAATCAAGAATCTTACTGCAACGCAAACCACGTTAAAGAAGAATTTCAAATCCATGGGAGGTCAGATTGGAAGACGGCTTAAACGACGGTTCACAACAATCCAAAGAACCGCTGAATCGTTTCTCACCGATTTTGAATCTAAAATTGCATTACAAGAAGAACAGAGTCGTACTCTTAATAAACGAGCGCAAAAACTTGTAAACCAAGAAAGAAATGCTGTGCTAGTTAGCCTAAAATCAACCAAGGATCAAATCGGTCAATATGCTCGAGACCGGATTAGGCAAACCCAGAAGGCTGTTAAACTGGCAGCAACAGAAAATATCGCTAAAGGCACCAAGACCCAGAAAATTGTAGACAAACAGCTGCATACATTCAAAGCCGCCTTGAATAAGATCACGAAAACATCAACATCAGAGTTGCAAAAGGAATTTTTCAAACTTGAGAAGATTGTGAAACAATACTCTGATGGTGTTGAAACCACTGCAAACCGTTTAATACAAGAACAAACTTCCAAAGTTGAAACTGCGATTACAGAGTTTCAACCCTCAATTATCGAAATTCAAACTAAACGAGAGGCTGCAATAGCTAAGGCCGTTCAATCCCATTCAACTCAGATATCCAACAGGGATCGAAAAGTAATCAATGGTCTATCTACCTCTCTTTCAGAAATTATACCTCCAATTGCCTTAGCAGCCTTAGACGGTTATAAAACCACACTAAAGAATAAACAAGCAACTTTGGAAGCACAGGCCGCTAAAACCGCCCAAGCTGCTTGTAGAAAACAAGTAACAAAGGTAGCACTCAAAAGAATAAACAGGAAAATCATCAAGAGTGTAAAAACACAATTAGACACACTCATAACGACGTTTCAAGACTTTGCTACAAAACAACATGCGGCATTCAACAAACAATCTGATACTATATTCAAAAATACCCAGAAAGAACTCAATTCATTTCAAGGAGAACAAACCAAGAAACTCATCGAGTTAATTAGCAGTGAATTCTCAACTCAGATTGCAGCCAAGCTTCGAAATTGTAAAACGAAAGTATCACGGCAAACTAAGCGAGAAAAACAAATCGACACGCTATTTCAAAAAACCATGAACCGAGTGCTTGCCCTTCCAAAGACCCTTTTACCAAAGGAGAAAAAGGCTGTTCGTGATAAACTCACAAACGAATTAACTGTCATCTTGGAAGAATTCCGAGAAAGCCTCCGCAACCAAACTGACCGAGAACCACAAATATCGGCAATCTTTGAAGACACCTTTGTAACCCTCCAACAACTCCCTCAAAACCTACTCCCCGGAATAGCAGAACAGCATTTTAGTAGTCAGGTTATTACTCCCCAGTCAATCTTCGTTGATTTTCAATCTGTTCTTGACAAACAACAAAAGGACTACGCAAAAAACATCGCAACTAGACTCCAATCGCTTCACGAACAGTTACTTCAAGCCAATTACAGCGATGACTTGAAAATTACACTAACCAACCTTGTAAAGAAGGGTTCCGCCACAGCAGTGGAAAGCTATCAAACAACCTTCAAGAACAGTTATACAGATTTGGAGGTTCAGGCAAATACCGCGTTTCAAACTAGCTTAGATAAACGTCTCCGACCTCAATTGTTAGAAAAACTCCGAGAATATCATGATACTCAAACGCCTCCTATAGCTCCCACAATTCAGGCACTTGAAACTAAGCTTGGTGAGACTCTTGAAAAGTATGATACGCGTGTAAAAACACGGGTTGACCGATATTGGTTGCCAATTACCAAGATAATGGATGACTATTCGAGCACAATCGCAGGGAATCTTGGTGCCCTCAATACGGCTATTGCCTCGGCTGTTGATCAAGCAACAGTGAATGTTACTACCTCGCTTGCTAATTTTGAAGATGATGCAAGTAATTTACTGACAGCCACAGCTCAAGCCTTTGAACGCGAGAAAACAGGATTCAATGAACAGCTTACCCAAGGAATTAATGAAATGCAAGAAGATTGCCTTGCACAACTTAATGAAACGAGAACTCTACTGGATGGATTAACCGAAGACATTACCGCTCAAGAAATCACTTTGACGCAGAAAATGGAGACAATGTCAGATGAGATTGTAACTGCAACCGAATCCAACCTTTCTGCAATTCGCCAAACAGCTGACAAATTCGTGGAAAGTGTTCAAAACGAGTCAGCTTCACAAACAAAACGTGTAGAAGATCTAATTGTAAACATGCGAGACCTACTCCATGAACAGAGTGCAAACGTGACTGCGACAATTTCTGAAATTCAAACCCAGCTAAAGAGTTTTGATCAAAATCAAATTACTAGTGCTCAAGGCATCATCGAAGATATCGGACAAACCTGTGCTACGAAAATTGACGAACAGCGTAATGCAATTGATAAGCACCTCGGAACGTTTGCCACGACACTCATGGATGAAACTGAAGACTATGTGTCTACCCTACAGCAAGAGCTAGTACAACTACAAACTGTTGCTTCCAAACTGGTTGAAGCAATTGGGAACACTAGTGACTCGATAAACACAGAATCAGGTAAACTGCTTGAAATGAATAAAGTGAATTTACTAACCGCAATTGAAGAACAACAAGCATCACTTAGTAAAGAGAGTTCATCTATCTTTCAATCCTTTGTTGAGCAACTTGGTATGACTCAAACTCAATTAATCAACCAGCTGACTCAAATTGCTGAAGAAGGAAAGGAAGATACCGTTCAAACAAACGAACAGATCGAAACAACTTTGGAAGAAACCAAAAATCAAACGATACTAACCAGTGCGGAGATACTGCAAGCTCAACAGAGTAATTTGACTAAACACACCAACACATTGTCAGACCATTTTCGAGAAAAGTTATCCACACTAAGCAATAGTGTAAATGCATCGTTGGATCAGTTTATTGAATTGAGTACATCGACACTTTCTGGCGCTCAAAGAGATCTTACCAAAATCATCGCCGAAACAAGTCAAACTATTGATGAAGACAATGAGAAACTTAAAACAACATTTGGCCAGGATGTTGAACAAAACCTTCAGAACTATGCAAAATCCCTCGATTTAATCAAGACCCGATTGGCTCGTGCCACCCAAGATAATATTCGACACTCGAATGAATTGATGCAACAATTCGAAGAGACCGTATTAACCAATATTAAACAGAGGAGTAGCAATATTCTAGCGGCGGTCCAGCAAATCACAGATACAGCAGAAGAAGGATTGGTTACTCAGACTCAACAAACGGGGAGACGGATAAGCCAGACATTGAGTAAAGAGCGACAGACTTTGAAAACCGAATATCAAACTCTTGCCAAAGAGATTACTTCTAAGGCAAAAACCACCGAAACTACATCTGTTAATACATTACAACTCTTTTCATCGAAGACGGAACCTATCCTTGAGCGTCTTCGGAACCAGGCTAGTGGTACTGAACAAACCTTAACTGGTTTATGGGAAACCTTGTCAACGCTCCAACCCTCTGAGGCTGAACGAACCTGGCAAATAGTGACATGTGAAGGAATTCAAAACCATCTGTTGGAAATGTTTCGCCGTGTTAACGAGACAGTTACATTAGTCTATCCGTCCTTTGAGGAAGTGCCAATCGATGAACTGAGCAAAGTCAAGCCCGAAAGCCGGGTTCATATAATCACTACTCTTGATGGAGAAAAACACCGGACAAGCGTGAAGAAACTCCTCCAGCAAGGAAATATCCGTATCTGGGATAACCCTGACATGAAATTCTATGGGGGATCACGTGATGGGGAGGAAATTCTAATTGCTCCAACCGCAGTGGACCAGGGTGAAATTGTCGCCGTAGTCAGTGACCAATCTAGCTACATTTCACTCTTCAACCGAACACTGGGACCCCGTTGGATTTCAGATTCCCAAGAAATCCGTCTTCAGATCTAAATCATCATCGAGAAAATTAGCTTCGACCTACAAGATCAGATGAGGCTTTCCTGGAGAACTGGGAGTCATATAATGCTTGAACCCTTTGTATAGTATCTGCTTCTTCCGGACCTTTATCATAGCGAAGGCGTTTGATTCGTGCGAATCGAAGAGCCATACCGGACGGATATGTTGGACTTTGTTGAATCTCATCATACTCGACTTCAACAACAATTCGAGGTTGAACCCTCACGGTTCCTCGCGTTTGTTCAATTTTCAACTCTAAAAGCCGTTTAGTGATATCTGCAAACTCAGCATCAGTTAGACCTTTGAATGTTTTTCCCAACATATGATACTCACCGGTTTCTGGATCCTGCGCCGCTAGGTGGTAATCACTGAGCCATTTATGTCTACGACCGGTTCCCCACTCTGCAGCAATTATAACTAAATCCAAGGTTTCCATAGTCCGTTTAATTTTCAACCAAGCTTTACCCCGGATACCGGGCTGATACTTGCTATCAAGCCTTTTCGCCACAAGTCCTTCGTGTCCAGCTTCAATCGCCTTATCAAAGAAATCCGACACTTCATCCACTGAAGAGGAAACCAATTGCTCGACTAAGGGTATTGTTCCCCGAATTTTATCTAGTCTTTCGCGACGTGTGGTGTAGGGTGTATCAATGAGAACTTCACCATTTATCATCAATAAATCGAAGAGAAACAGGGTTACAGGTAATTCAGCCATCATTTCTTCGACATTACGTACTCGTCTGAATCGCCGCATTAAATGTTGAAAGGGATAAGGTCGTCCTTGAGCATCCATAGCAAGAACTTCACCTTCAAGAATGCAGCTTTGTGTTTTCACTTCTCGTTCAACAAGCTCAACGAGATCTGGGAAGCTGGGTGTGACTTCAGTGAGTCGTTTGCTGTAAATTCGTAGCTGGTGTTTGGCTTTTTGACGTTGCATGTGAATTTGAACTCGAGCTCCATCAATTTTTGTTTCAAACGCAGAGGTTCCATCATGTGTTTGAAGGGCATCCTCAACATTTTCAGCTTGAGAAGCAAGCATGGGTAGGAGCGGAGTAAAGGGGCGTAATTTGACCTTTTCAAGCCCTACAGCACCCTCGGTGAATGCAATTTGTGCAACCTCACCAATGTTACCTCTCAGCATGTTCGCACGACGAACTAAATCCAAAGAGAGGTCTAACTTGCGCGCAATTGTGCTTTCAAGCATTCCTTCACTGAAACCAATCCGTTGGTCACCCACCAAAATTTTAGCTAGATACTTTGCTTCCAGTGGCGTGGCGCGAGTGAATAGTGATCGTAGAAGTGCTGTTTTTCGCTTTCGTGACCCTGAACCCTGAACATCAGCGATTTCTGTGAATATGGAATATACCTCTTGAATGGACAAAGCAGCAGTGAAAAGTGTTGTTTGTCGAATTTTACCTGAACGAAGAAACAATTGGTGAACCACCTCACCAATGTCACCTGATTGGGCAAACAACTCACTGATTAATTTGGAAGACGGCTGCAGTAACTCTTGAAGAATCTTGTATAGCGCTGACCAATCAAGGTCTAATGTCCGTTGACTAGTTCGGGGAAATGGACGGCCAATCAGAAGAAGAGAAGCGGCTTCTATCTCATCAGGATGAGCGTTTGAGAGGAAATAACCTGCTGCATCCATTTTTTCCAGGCGTTTTGTAGTCGCCAAGATTTTTTCAGACACTTCAGCAAGTTTGTCAAACGGCGTGGATGAAGGCATGCAAAATTCACTTCGTCTCACGAAAAACCTGTTATCCTACAAGTTTTAAAAGTGTGCATTAGTACATCCTTGTTAAATTCCTGTTATGAAGGTTTTTCAAAAAATGAAAGTTCATGAACTAACGTCTGCATCCCGTCGTGTCGACATCCGTTTACGTATCTTGACATTAGAGCCTGTTCGAGATGTGCAAACACGTTATGGAAAGGCACGTGTCACAACGGCCCAAGCGGGAGATGAAACAGGTACAATCAAGTTGTCTCTGTGGAATGATGACATCGACAAAGTTGATGAAGGTGTAATTGTCGAGGTTGAAAATGGTTTTATCAAAACGTTTCGTGGTGAAATGGAACTTTCCGCGGGACGCTATGGTAGTATTGCCATCGTCGATGATCCCGAGTTTCCTTCTCGGGAAGATATTATGAGTAAACATCCTGGTGAATGAAACCGAACAACACCCAGCACTCGCATCTAAGAGGAACTAAGATTGATTATTGATGTAATTATCGCCTGGTTACATGCGCTTGATGCATGGGTGGAGAGTATCATTTGGATTCTTATTTCATGGGTTCAGGTACTGGGTCCACTTGGCGTGTTCCTTGGTGTTATGATTGAAACATTTATTGCTCCTATTCCATCACCACTCGTTCCAATGGCAGCGGGATTCATCTTAACCTTTGGATTATCTCCATTGGAATCCATTTTGGTAATCTCGTTTAGTGTGATGTTAGTTGGGGCTATTGCGGCAACTATTGGATCATTCTTTGGTTATGGAATTGCATACTTTGGTGGTTATCCAATTATCGAACGGTATGGTAAGTACCTTGGAACTTCCATTGAAGAGATTGAGTATATGCGTAAAAACATGGAGGCTTCTTCCCGTGATGAAATTTACTTATTCACGGCCCGAGTCGTCCCCATTATCCCGCTCTCCGTTGTCTCATTGCTCTATGGAGCTCTGCGAGCGGATGCAAAACGGTTTGCGCTTTTCACCTTCTTAGGCGCGCTTCCTCGATATCTGATTCTTGGTCTTTTAGGATGGATAATTGGAGTAGGATGGCAAAATTTAGCAGAGATGATAGATCTTTTCGAAACCCTAATCCTTGTCCTTTTAATCGTCTTCTTAGTGGTCTTCATTCTTTACCGCATTATCATCCGCCGTCGTGCTAGAAAGGCAAAAGCAGTTGTTTCAGAAGAGAAGGCAGAATCTATAGATCTTGGTGAGGGTCGCCAACAACTGCCGGACGAAGTTCAAAGAAAAAGATCACTCGGCATCCCTGTTGTTGGAGGTCTGCTTGGAGCGTTGCCGCACGGCCCTTAGCATCGTGAATCGTAGGGTATAATGGAGATACGCAGATAGGTGTGATTTCTCCCTCCGGTGTGACACAACGGAAATCATCTGGCACTTTGGCAGGTGGAGGTAGTCGTGAGGAAACACGGAATTTCCCGTCGAGCATGCTTAGCCATATTTCAGGATATTTACATTCAGACATGCAAGCCCCACGCAAGCAAGTTAAGTAGGAACTAATAAGTCTGAACCGTTGTTAATGGTTTCGGAACAACTGAAACAAGCAGGCAGGTGTTGGGATTGACGCAACAAATTGCAGGAATTGATGAAGCTGGTCGAGGACCCGTTATTGGTCCACTAGTTATCGCTGGCGTTGTTATAGAACCCGAAAAGGAAGATGCGCTAATTGAGTGGGGAGTTAGAGATTCCAAACAACTAACACCCCGACGACGGGAAACCCTTGAACAGAAAATTCAACAACTAGCAAGTCAAGTTGAAGTCCTTGAAATCAGTGCAAAAGAAATTGATACCCAACGACAACAACGGCGCAGTCTCAATATTTTAGAAGCCCAATGGATGGCTAAAGTCCTGAACAGGCTGAATTGGGATATAGCATATGTCGATGCCTCCGATGTCAATGCAGAACGTTATGGGCGACAAATTTCTGCACAATTAAAAACAAAGAACAAAGTTGTGAGCGAACACAAGGCGGATTCTGCATACCCAGTCGTTGCTGCCGCCTCCGTGGTAGCTAAAGTTCGCCGCGACTTGCGAATTCGCGAGCTTCATCGAACCTATGGAGACTTTGGTAGTGGATATCCAAATGATCCCAAAACAAGAAGATTCCTACGTGATTGGATTAGAAAGCATAACACGTTTCCTGATATAGTGCGAAAAACATGGGAAACAGCACGTGATATCCATGCTGAACATCGTCAACAGACATTCAAGGATTAAAGAGCTGTGAATTGAGAGCCTAAGAGGATTCTTTTTCTTTCTTCTTCTCTTCCTTCTTCTTTTTCTTCTCTTCTTCTTTGCGCTTCTTTTCCTCTTCTTTACGCTTCTGTTCCTCTTCCTTCTTCTTCTGTTTCTCCTCTTCCTTCAGGCGCTTCTCTTCTTCTTTACGCTTCTGTTCCTCTTCCTTCTTCTTCTGTTTCTCCTCTTCTTTGCGTTTCTTTTCTTCCTCTTTTTGCGCCTTTTCTTCGTCTTTTTTCTTCTGTTTCTCTTCGGCTTTTAAGCGCTTTTCCTCTTCTTTGAGCCGCTTCTGTTCCTCTTTTCTCGCTTTCTCTTCTTCTTTTTTAATTCGCTTGGCTTCTTCTTCATCAACGGGCGCCGATTCGAGAACCTCAGGAGTTTCAACTTCTGCTGGTTCAGGAGGAGGCACCATTTCCCCTTCCATTTCAGGGAGTTCTTCCTCGGCTTCCTCTTCTTCTTTCCGCTTCTTGCGTTCCTTCATCTTCTCACGCATACGCATGTACGTTTCACTGAGAAGCTCAAGATGCCGTTTAGCAATATCCGGATGAATATCCTTTGCCTCGAGTCGCTCTTGAATTCTTAAGACCAAGAACTCTGGGAAGAAAGATTCGAAGTGCACATCTGCCATTAATACAATCAGCGGATCATCTTTGGCTGCTACCTCGATAGCATTCTCTCCAAATTTAGTAGCCACTTGTGCCTGTTCTAATCGCCGAAGCACGTTATCAAGGGAGGCTTCTTTTTCAACGACACCTGCTAACTCAGATTTATGCGTAATCTTCCGACGCAACGTCTTTGTCACATCATAAATATCTGGGTCAAGAAGCAGCTGCCCCATCATGATGGTGTCTTCTTCCGTCCACTGGTACCCTTCAAAGAAACTCTTTACTCGGGTTTCGAACTCGCGGAATTGATCCTTATTCAATCCACCACCCTTGGCTAGTTTGATCACTTGCTCTGGTGGAAAACGCGCGCCTAACAGGTCATTTACTAAGAAGACACAGTTGTCTGAGACTGCATTAATCCAGTCTTCTTCTACTAACCCGCTCCGTAGTAGCGGTAATGTCACTAGACCCAAGTCTGGATAATGTTTCCCAGTTTGTAGCTCTAGCCATTCTCGCAACTCTTCTGCCGGGATGCCTCCCCGGGCTAGCTTGTGCATCAATAACCGCGTCTCATGATCCACGAATACCTTGGCGAGTCGCTGCTCTACAGACAGCTCTACCATCCGCTTCAGTTTCTCAAACACTTCACCCAGATATTCTACAAACTCTGGTTCACCAATGTTTTCGACAATCTCACTTGACGCTAGCGTCAGACCCTCTTCATAACTTCGGGGCTCTTCATCGAGTTCCATAAACAACATAATACAAAACTGGTCCCGACCCCGTAAAATCCCCGTATAAAACGAGGCCACCGCCAGATTCGTCCCCTCAAGAGTCATCGTCAAAAAACCCGCTTCCGGTTTACCCATCGCATGCGCCGTAAACACACGCAACATATCATCTTCGGACACACCGAGATTACGGGGATACACACCCACAATGCGGAGACCTACTTTATCGTCCCATCTACATACGCTTAATCCGTGTGGCATTTTTGCTTAGCCTCCCGTTTATTCAAATGTTTTCTGTAGCTTTATTACTTAAAGTGACCTATTGGCACTCCTTTTTGACTATTCAGATTCCCGTATTTAACTTGTTTGCCGACTCCTTCCAAAGGAAGGTTTCATGTATTGCTTTTCGCAATGTTTTTGCAAAGAATCAAACCTTTGGTATGAAAAAGTAGTGCATCATAGATTAAAATTGTATCAACTTTGATACCAGGAACCAAGTGAAACTGAAACCCAGTTGTTGCATTAAATTCATTTCACAATTAAGGGCCTGATGTCATCTGATTACAGTGAGAAGAGTAGGAAGATGATATCGACCAGATTATCTGCTACAAAGGTCATTAGGATTGTAATTCGTTTTTAATTCCCATTGAAATCAATCAACTGACTCATTTTGGTGGATCAGTTTTGTGAATTTTAGAATTATGTTTCAGTCTGTTGTTGCTTCAGCAACAGCACCCAGTATAATTTTGTAAAGAGTTTCACGATAGCGTGGGTCAATGGCTACTAGCCCATAGGATTGAACCCCTAGAATTCGTTGTACTAGTTTTGGCGCCAATGCGCCTGGAAGGTCCTGTTTGTTGGCAATAGACCAAACAATGGAAGAGGGTGCATTCTTCCGTACAATTTCTAAAATATCTCGAGTTTCAAGGACGTTCTTTAGTGTCGAATCTGTGACTAATAGTACCGCATCCGCATTTCGAAGATAATAGTTCCAAAGTGACCGGAAGCGGTCTTGACCGGCAAAATCCCAGACGGCTAATTCGTAGGGACCAAATCGGACGCCTTGGAGGGTTTCGATATCGACGGCTATGGTGGGGTAGTATTCGCCGGGGATGCTGTCAGCGGTGAGGAGTTTGAGCATGGTGGATTTACCGACGCCGCCTTGTCCAAGAAGGCAGATTTTGAGCATGGTGACGATGACGCTGTCAAGTTCTTTGGCGAATTCTTGAAAGGCTTGGCCAAGGGGCACGGGGTTTTGGATGTATGAGTCGATTTCGTGGCTGTATTTGGTGATGAGAAGTTCACGGGTTTTTTTGAGGTATTCGCGGATAGTTTCATCTTCGTCGCTGGTATCCACTGCGAAGACAAGGAGAAGGTGAGTGCCCAAGTCGGTATAGAGGAATTTATTGTTTTTAACGTGGATGGGGAGGTCGACGGTGGGACCAAGGTCTTTTTCGAAGTGTTTGTAGGTGGCAATGAATTCTTGGCGGATTTCGGTGGTAATATCAACTGACCAGTATTGGCGGTGGAAGGCGATGCGTCCGTCACGGTTCATGATGAAGACATTGTGAATCATATGTTGTGTTCTCCTTGTTGTTTATTCAGCGCGAGTAACCGCTTTATCTTGGGTGGTTGTACGTCGTCGCCGTGGTTTTTGTATGGGGAGTTTCTTTATATCAGAGCCGAGAAGGTTTCGAAGTTCCCGGTAGTTCCGTCGTAGGGAAGTACGAGAACATCCGACGAGTTCGATTATATCATTTTCGGGTAGAGAGTCGCCAGTCTGTTTTGCAGCATAATAGGCGA
The DNA here is from genome assembly GCA_048885185.1 of Candidatus Odinarchaeota archaeon. Classification (GTDB taxonomy): domain Archaea; phylum Asgardarchaeota; class Hermodarchaeia; order Hermodarchaeales; family Hermodarchaeaceae; genus Hermodarchaeum. The sequence continues at coordinate 11,551 of JBHLQC010000026.1, forward strand.
TAGAAGCAGCAACAATAGGGCGAGGATGCCCTTGGAAAAGCCCTTCTTTCCCGACGTGTTCTACGATATTATGGGAGAGATCTTCGGTTTTTTCAGACAGGCTAAGAACAGCAAAAATTCGATCAAGAATTGTATGAATGGGTTCGCTCCAGGTACCTGGTTTATGATGTTTTGCGTCTTGACGTTGTTGGTCGTGGTCTTCAAGGATACGCTGGATACCTGCGCGCACCAGTTGACGGGCGTTGGCCAATTGGATTTGTCGTTGGCGACGAATATATCGCGGACATTGGGGATACCCTGGCATTTCATAGATGGTGAGATAGCATTGTTTTTTGACAACACGACAGAAGGAAGTAATCTCATCGTCTCTTATGGGACGTTCATACATGTAAGGACAAAGAGAGCGGTCACGTGAACCCCCACGACGTTCAATTTTTCGATAACTGTCAGAGAGGATTTGACGATACCTGCGTTGCTTTTTTACTGGATCGCCTTTCGATTTTAGGAGGCGTTGAAGTGTAGAGGTGAGGATTTCCTCGTAAACGGATCCTTCTTCCTCGGCTGTGAGGAGTGCAGTAATGCAAATATCATCTTCAACGCCATCACGCAGACTTCGCGTGCAAGCTACTGCTGCGCGCTCTGTTACATCTTTTGAAGGAAAGACTTTGAAAATATGCTCTGTTTCTTCGGGAGCACAGTTGAAAAACATCATCGAAAGCTGTTCGGTATCGATTTCCATGGATGCTGGATAATTTGCTAGTATCTTGAGTCCTTCTTTGGTGTCCCAATGACTGAGCACTAGCCCACGAGGGATACTAACACACCTTCCAGCAAAGGAACTTGAGTCGACCGTAAGGAGTCTGTCGCCTTGGCTTCAATCAAGGTTTGGTAGGGGCGCAGAAAAAGGTTTTTACACATCTAGAGTAAGTGACGCGTTCGTTCCGATATACTGAACAGTATCAATTGTGTTCTAAGACCGTTTTCTTTGCATATATGCGGTTCCAACAACAAGAGGGATGACGATTATCAGGAGAACGAGCACGAACGGCAAAACCTGCTCTTGAACGGGTTGCTGTAAGCTTGTAGTGTCCCCGATTATGGCGGGATAAAGAAATTCCTCAAAGAGTGAATAGAAGTCTGGCATGCTATAGGTGGTTGCTCCAGCAAAGACGAGCACAAGGTCTTGTTCTGGAAGAACAAAAACCCGCTTTCCACCTGCTCCACGCATGGAATATCCCGAGATTTCTGGATCAACCCACCACTGGTACCCATAACCATCAGTAGTGAAATCGAAGTATGAGTGGGTGCAGGCAGCCACCCATTCTGTGGGTACGATTTGAAACGGTCCCCAAGTGCCATTATTCAAGAACAGGTAGCCAAATTTTGCTAAATCTCGTAATCTTAATTCAAGCCCTCCAAATCCCGTTGTTATTCCTTGTGGATCTGATGGCCATTCATAGACAGAGATACCCATCGGTCCTAAAACCCGAGCTTGGGCATACGTTGCCATAGACACTCCTGTGGTTTGGGAAATGATTGCCGAGATGAGGTGGGAACAACCCGCGTCATAGTTCCATACTGCTCCTGGCTCATTGACCATAGGTAAATCGAGGACATACTGAATCCAGTCTGGCGATAATCCCATTGTTTGTGCACTAGACTCAAATCCCGAGGACATCGTGAGCAAATGCCATATGGTCATAGCATCTTTCTGTGGACTCGGGTTTGCAACAGTCCGGTCTGTAAAAAAGTCCAAAACTGAATCATTGACACTTGTGACATAACCATCTGCTATCGCAGCACCGAGGACTGTTGCGGAAACGCTTTTGGTAATTGATGCTACTGTCCCAAGAGTGTCTGGCCCCAAGCCGGGCCAGTAAGCCTCATACAACAGGTATCCATTACGAATTAGCAAAAAACCTGTTAGTCCATCTATTGGGTGCATGTGGTGCCAAAATTCGTCTAGTCGGGTTGAATTCATTCCTTGAGATTCAGGTGGTTGTATTCGCCATCCAGTGGTGGGCCAGTAATCACGATCTTGAATGGGTGTAAAGTGGGCGCTAGTTACAGGTGTGATTACTGAGGTTAAGACTAGGGGGATTAGAATGAGAATCCAATTCTTCTGGATTGACATGTATAGTAGCACCCATTAGGTGAATCAGAAAAAGTTTATCATATATTTCTATGAACGGGAACCGGCAGGTACGGTTTTCGACTTGTGTTAGAGAATTTCTTAACAGTTTAGTAACCAGTAAATTCTGTTTTCAGCATTCTATAAGAAGCAAGAATAAACTGGTATTTAATGCCGTTTTCTTTGTTGATACATGTTGCCGACAATAACTGGGATCACAGCGAGTAGAAGTACTACTATGAAAGGTAAGATTTGTTGCCCAACTGATGGTGTGTAATTAACAGTGCCACCAATGATTGCTGGAAAGAGATATTCCTCAAAGACCGAATAGAAATCTGAATAAGTGTATCTGATTGCACCAGCAATTACAAGGACAAGGTCCTGTTTTGGCAGTATGAATACTCGCAGACCACCAGCCCCACGCATAGAGTATCCCGAAATTATCGGATCAACCCACCATTGATAGCCATAACCATAGCCATTAGAAAAAAGAAAATGTGCTTTAGTACATTCGGTCACCCATTCGGCAGGAAGTAGCTGAAAAGATCCCCAAGAACCATTATTCAAATACAAATAGCCGAATTTGGCTAAATCCCGTAGACTCAAGGCCAGGTTCCCAAATCCGATTGTATTTCCTTGTGGGTCTGCATCCCACTCAAAATAAGAAATTCCCATCGGGGTAAAGAGCTGATCTCGAGCCAAATCAGCCATAGAAATTCCCGTTGATTTACTAATTATTGCTGAGATGAGATGCGGACACCCTCCGTCATACTTCCAGACTTCCCCGGGTTCATGAATCATGGGTAAATCGAGGAGGTATTGGACCCAGTCTGAGCTAAAACCCATTGTTGCGGCATTAGATTCAAATCCGGAGGACATAATGAGTAGATGCCGAATTGTCATAGCATCCTTGCGCGGATCCGGGTTCGCAAAAGTTCGATCAGAAAAATAGTCCAAAACAGAGTTGTTAATACTTGTAATGTAACCACGAGCCATTGCAACCCCGAGAACACCCGCTGTAAAACTTTTGGCTATCGAGGCAAGTCTCCAGAGATAATCTGGTCCTACACCAGGATAATAGACTTCATACAACAGGTACCCGTTGCGAATAAGCACAAATCCTCCTAAATCAGCTCCTTCATTCATTTGATCCCATAACTCGTCTAACTGGGTGGAACTCATTCCTTGAGATTCAGGTGATGCCATTCGCCAACCTGTTGTAGGCCAATAATCACGACTCTGCTCAGATAAAATGTCGGTACCTGTAAAAGGTGAGATTAAGGATACTAATATCAATGAAATCAAAGTGAGAACCCAATTTTTCTGAATTGACATCTTCAGTAACATCCACAAGGATATCACACAAAGAGTTCAACAGGTATTTTTATGAACGGGAACCGGCAGGTACGATTTTCAACAACCTTGATTAGATATCTCGTCAAAACTGTAACTCTTGAATTCTTTTTTTGGCATTTGACCTTAGAAAAAATCATTTGGGTTCAAGATCGTTTTCCTTGTCGAGACTTAGTACTAATTACAATTGGGATCACAACGATAAGGAGTACAATCACGAAGGGTAAAATTTGTTCGCCTACCGATTGTGGGTAACTAACAGGGTCGCCAATGATTGCGGGAAAAAGAAATTCCTCAAAGGCAGAATAATAATCAAGAATGCCAAAGACTGATGCGCCTGCAAAT
>JBHLQC010000027.1:0-14828 GCA_048885185.1 Candidatus Odinarchaeota archaeon
GTTTACACAAACAGCGTCTCGATGGGATAGTAGTCGTCAACGCTGGGTACTTCAAGAAGGGGATATTTAACTCTCTGACATTTGATTCGATGATTGGGTGATGACTTCGATAAACCGATCAACTAGCCGTTGTGCGATATTGATATCTGTTACCTGTTGAAGTCCTTGCCATCCACTGCTACTATTGACCTCAGTAACAACTAGCCCCTGTTTTGTTTCAAGGATATCGACACCAGTATACTCTAACCCAATTACTTCTGCACAATGAACCGCCAGATCAGCTAATGCAGGTGTTAGTTTACATGGTTTGGGTTCGGCACCATGACGAATTGTGGTTTTCCAATCTGACCCGATGCGATACATTGCCGCAACTGCCTCTCCGCCAATCACAAATACTCGAATATCTTGATTTCCGTGTTCAAGAAATTCTTGAACGTACATAACATATCGACTAGCCTCTAGTGCTCGAAAGACCCTCCGAGCAGTTTCGGGATCTGAGACACGAGTCATGCCCACACCACCAGATCCAAAAAGTGGTTTCACGACAGCATCTTTGTAGCGTCGGAATGCACGGAGGGCGTCGCGAGTGTATTGGGTGACGGTTGTTCGTGGTACGGGGATTCCGGCTAACTCAAGTAATCGCAAAGTGTAATATTTGTCAACAGCTTTTTCGATGGAATGAGGACGATTCATGAAGGGAATTCCCAACCGTTCGAGGCAGTGGAGAGTATCCATCCGTAGAATCACTTGTTCAAGGGAACCGCCAGGTACAGCCCGTGTAAAAATGCCATCAAGTGTGGTCAGGTCTTCCTTTTTGTATTGAGCCTTAGGTTTTTTTCCACCAACCCTGACGACAGTTTCAGTGACATCAAAAACAACGCACTCGATATTGCGATGTTGGATTTCAGCTATCACTCGACTGGTCTCCCATCCCTCCGGTTCAGCAGAGGCCACACCTACACGCTTTATCGGTTTCGCCATTGCTTCTCACCTTCGGAAGATATCACGTTCGGCTTCTCGAATGAGTAATCGTGCTGATGCCATTCCTTTTTCGTAATTATACCCACGGATGATGACTACTGCATTACCTTCATCTGCTTCACCCATGAGTAATTCGGCCGCAGAGGCTAGTTCATCCGCGATAGCTACTTTCGTTGATCTTAGCTCATATCCGAATAAATCTGTCAGACCAATGTAGCTTTTCAATGGAAGTAAACCAGCAGTTCCAATTGCCACATTAATAGCTCCTTCACGAAATGGACGACCATGAGTATCAGAAAGTATCACAGCAACCTCGACATCACATAACTCAAGAATTGTTTGCCTTATTTTTTCTGCAGAGCCATCTGGATTTTCAGGTAAGAGTGTTACAGAATTCTCATTAGGCACATTTGAAGAATCGACACCAGCATTCGCACACACAAAGCCATGGGGCGTCTCGACAATTAGATGACCTTGCTCAGCACGGACTACCTTTCTGGAAGCTTGCAAAATCACTTCAACGAGTTCTGGCCGTTTCTCTAATTTTTGAGCGAGCTCCAAAGCCTTTTTCGAAGGTGTCACTGTTGTAAGATTTACTGTACGTCCTTCAGCCCGAGACACAATCGTTTGGGCAATAACGAGAATATCACCATTCAAAAGGCTGAATCCACTATCTTGGCTAGCTTGGCAGATTTGTGCCCCCACATCATCGCCCTCTTGAATAATACCAAGACCGGGAAATGTATGAACAGAAAATGATGATGAGGATTTGTTAGGCGATGACATTGTGCAGGTCTTTCGGCACTCCGCTCTTCCAGCTTAAGAGTGTGCCGACTCGGATTCCAAGGTTGAAAGGAAAGCTATAAAGACGAGAATCACCGCAGCAGTCATATCACCTGAAAGAATATGGTTCACTGTTGTTATAGGTTGAAGAAAATCCATGAGTGTGGATCGGATGCATCATAAAGTTTTGAAATACCACGTTCAAAAGGGTCAACTCGTTCGTGTCCCTAAAGACTACTTCAATGAATTTGGAACGGGAGATGTGTACCTCATCGATACTGGACCCACTATCTATTTGTGGGTCGGTAAGAAATCCACACCCGATGAGAAATTCATCGGAGCAATTACCTCTGTGTGGAAGGACCAAGACCGGAAGGGCGCTGCTAAACTTGTGACAATTGATGAAGGAGATGAATCCAAGGAGTTCTTGAAATTATTCAAGGACAAAATCACAATTACGGACCAGGATACTGAGGGTATCCTCAAACGTGTCGCATTGAAGAAACGTGAATTCAAACTCTTTCGTGTCCACATTAAAAAGGATTTGAATTTATACTATGAGGTTGATCGTTCCAAGGACTCACTGGCATCAGACGATGTATTTCTTTTAGATACTTATAAGAAAATTTTCATCTGGCGGGGTAAGGCATCTTCAGCATTTGAACGATGGGAGGCCATGCGAATTGCTGAAAGATATGATGCAGAAAGAGCGGGAGCCCAACAAATCATCATCGTTGAAGAAAGTGAAGAACCTAAGGAATTCTTGAAAAGTCTGAAATAGAAAAATCCGATTCCTCGAAAGTGGAGATTGCCAAGAAGGGGAAGAAACCCCAGAGCCCTTCTTGGTTCGATTCCCCGTTGGTCTCTGTCTCCCGTCAATCCTGATTCAGACACTTGAACCCAGTCAAGCTCTGCCCCAATGCTGGTCCACACATCAGGGCAGAGGTCAGACTGGTTAAGTGGCTTCATCGAGGACTAGACTGACAAATTTTCCTAATCGACCTGTGTGTTGAATGGCCTTAATGAGCCGGGCCTCGTGCGACGCCTTTTGGGCGAGAAGATGATTCTCGCGGACGACGGAGAGTTCTGTTAGAAGGTCATAGAGACGACGGAGTTCCATTCGATCAATTTGCTGAGAAAGGCGTTCCAGGAGGCGGAACACATCGTCCATTGCAACCTTCTTGAGCTGGTCTAATTTGTCCGTGACAGATTGCGACCGTAAGTAAGTGCGGGCCAAACGCAAAATAGGGTCGCCTGTGTCTTCTGTCCCTGTGGTCACGGCAATCCCCCTCAGGGTCGCCATACCTACGCACCCCCAATGGTGGCGACGCTTGAGACTTCTTGACCTTTCGGCTCAACGCGAACGCGGACACCGTTCGGAGTTGCCTCTACGGTGATCCGACCGTTCAGGCCGCAGGTATCCTTTACTAACTCTATTAGCAAGGATCCAATCGCTCCGATTTCTCGGAGGTCTTCATCCCCAGTCTTCGGGGTTATATCTATGTCGATAGGATAGGCGTCTACAACGCCAATGATCCGCTGGGTTTCTTCCATCAGTTCTGTAGCCACGTTTTTCTCCACCTTTCTTAACACAACTGGGAAAACAATAGAACAAGAAAACCTTAGTGTGAAGTTCGTTAGAGTTGACTGAGCCCTTACTCAGTCAGTCACTTACACGATCGGAGCCGGGTTCGGTCGGTAGGGGGTCATTGTTCGGTTTTCACATCCGGGTTTGTTTTCCCTTGGCGAGTGTGTTTGCTGGAATCTGAACTAGACAATGTGCAAAAGCCTTTATATGGGACCCCTTCAGCGATAGAACGCAGGTGACAAAAAAGGCGTTTCTCTGAATAGAACCATGTCAAACTTAGATTAACCGTTAAACTCTATTTTGACTACGATTTTTTAGAAAGGGGATTTGAGTCCCCTCGATACTTTCTTGCATTTCGTCAAAAGGAAACTTTTTATTGTAGTTTCTTTCTTTTTGACGATGGTGTGGCGCAAGTGTCATCTTCTGTTGAAGCAACCCATTTGCTCTCAACTTTGAAGCATAATATGCATGAGGTAATGCGCCCCAGTGAAGAACTTTTCGATGTTGACCTTTTACTGGATAATTTAAGAATCTATTCAAAACGAGTTCAAGGCTTACCTCTTAGCCAAGAGGAATACCAAACAAAACCTCATAATGATTTTGCGGGATTGGTTGTTGTACCGCGGGAAAGAACATATAATTCCTTATTACGTCGACTGAAGGTTATTCTTCGATTTAACATCACATCCTATGAGAAAGTCACTCGAGATTTATTGCAGGGTTTAATTACAGAAGAAGTTGATCGATTAAGCGGAAGGGAAATTCGGTTACTTTCTTTGCTTTATCAACGCCCAGATACACCACAAGCTAAAATGGCAAAAGAACTGGAAGTTAGTCTTCCAACTATGAGAAAAGATATTCGAAATCTGGAGGAAAAAATTAGTCTTCGTTTTGCGAACATGATAGATTGGGGTCGATTTAAACTAAAACCGATTGCTCTTTTCTTTAACACGAAAAGCTTGGAAGCGTCACGAACCCTTCAGAGAATCTTCGAAAATGAAATGTCAGCTTATTTGGTTTCTGCTTCTTTTGATGCTACGATGCAACGCGGTTTTGCTGGCTTTAGGGTTCCTGACCAAGGTAAACCCCTTCAACTTTTTCATGACCAACTTCAGTTTTTAAAAGAAAAATTCTTTGACTCTGTTCAGATTCACGAAGTAAGGAAAATCTATCAATCGATTTGTTTTGATCATTTTGACTATGAAACAAGCACGTGGTTAATTGAAGGCGATGTCTTAACTTTGGGACTACTCAATTTTGTTCGGGAGAATTGGGCCATTCTACCGAAACCGCGTGGTTTATCTATTACTTTAGCTCGGCCCTTTGACAAACTAGATTACTATCTTGCTTCATTTCTTGTTGGTGATGCTCGCGCGCCTATGCAAAAGATTCAGAACAGGTTAGCATCAGTAGGAATTGATGTACCTCGGACTACTGTATCAACTCGTAAAACTCGTCTTATGAAGGAAGGTACTATGGAACCCTATTTCGTGTTTGGTTCCCCTCAATTACCTTTCTTCATCACTTTTGCCATTCGATGTGACCAATACATTGCTGAGCAGCTAGTTGTAGCTGTGGCACAAATGCCTCTAGCTTTTGCTCAGGTCACTAATATCGGATGTTTTATCAATGTGAGTGTACCATCCCGAAGTCTGGGCAACATTCTCAACTTACTTTCCCGAACTCGTGAAGAGGATGGGGTGGAAGAGATTTGGCAGATACAGCAGTTTAGGAATCTTGGATCAGCAGGACCAGCGTTGATTGCTGAGAAATGGAATGGTTCATATTGGAATTGGTCTGAAGAAGAGTTTACAATTCCCTCGCTGGGTTTAGAGTAGTAATCCGTACTTGGGAAAAGATTTTGTCTGCCGGTGTTCATTTTAGGGTCTTCAAGTTATGGTGGTGTAAGTTATTCAACCTGGAGTTTCTGTTCGGGAAGGGGATTTCATCGAAACCACTGAGGGACTGATTTTTGATGTGAAGGGGCTAGTACATCCGCCAGACAAGGCCATTGCGTTTCTCCGGTATTATCCTTCACCCAAAGGAAAACGATCACGTGGTGGACAACAGTATGATAAGGTCTACCATTTATCAAATCGGTTTGATTTTTTACGAAAACATTACCCGCAGTACCTTTACCATGACGCGGTTTTTGGACGGGAGTTGCAAGGTGTTCCACATGCTTTGATAAAACAAGTGTATCAGCCACAGGCGAGCTTGATTAAGTTAAAACAGTTGGATACATGTGATCCACTTCAACAAGATGTTGTAACTTTTTCACAATTGATAGAGCAAGCAGCCCGAATCCCTGAAGAAAGCCTAGGTATCTCAGGGAGCGTCCAAGTTGATTTGCATGGTCCAACTTCGGATATTGACTTGATTGTGTATGGCAGACGTGAAGCACGAGCCGTGCAATTAGCGTTGAAGCGAGCGCAACTTGTACCAGAAGAAGGGATTTCGAAGTATCACTTGGATACGTATCGCCCCGTCTATAATCTTCGTTGGAGTGGAACGGGTGTTCCCATTGAAACGATGTTGCTTGTTGATGGTTTGAAATCCATGCATGGTATTTTTGGTGGACATCACTATTTTGTCCGAGCGGTCCTAAACTGGGATCAGGTCCAGAGACGATATGGGGATTATACGTTTCATCCTTTAGGTCAAGCGCGGGTGCGCTGTACTATAACGGATGACCGTGATGGTCTGTTTACTCCGTGTCGATATGAAATTGAGGATGTTGAGTTTCTAAAAGGGGAGGCTAGGGATGACGTGCTAGAGATTGTGAGTTTTCGGGGGAGATTCACTGAGCAGGTTAGGCAGGATGAGGAAGTCATTGTTCAAGGTTCGCTAGAAGCAGTTCAGCAGGGAAAGGAGCAATGGATTCGATTTGTGTTGGGTGATAACCCATCGGATATCTTATTACCGAGTAGCTTGCTTTAGAGTAAAGGAATGGTGGTTTCCGAGGTGGCGCGTCATCCGAAGGACAAAGATTTCGTGGAAACACAAGAGGGATTGTTGTTTACTGTGGTGGGATACCTGCACCCACCAGATGCATACACCACGTACTTGAAGTACCGTCCTGATCCTGAGGGAAAATGGGAACGGCAAGGTGTTCACTATCGTCGGATGATACAAGTGTATAGTGCTGCAGAAGTACAATCAAGTAGTAATTGGTTGCGCGAGAATCATCCTGAGTATGTTTCTCTTGATAGGGTTCGAGGCATTGAATTGGCATTAGTGCCTTGGAAGAGTATCATTGCCTATTATTTACCAGAAGTCCGAATGGCAGAAATTTTGAGAGATCCACAAGACCCGTTAGAATCGAAAACTCGAGCTCTTGTAAAGTTACTTTCCGAGGCTAGCGGGGTAGCAGAGAGCCGATTTGGAATAACTGGCTCTCTCTTACTGGGTATCCATAATCCAATGTTTTCGGACATTGATTTGCTCATCTATGGTCGAGAAAATACCCATCAGGTTCGGGATGCGATGGATGGTCTGTTCGGTGAAAATAAGGTGAAACCATTTTCACACGATGAGATTTTGAGTTGGAAGTATCGTCAGGTGCAAATATTGGGAATCCCTACGAAGTATGTAGAACACATAGCCTGGTCCTATTGGCAACGAGGACGGTTTAACAATACAGACTTTTCTATTAGCCCCGTTCGATTGGATGCTGAGATTATGGAAGATTATGGATCAGAGATTTTTTCAGCTATTGGTCCAGTCGAATTCACCGCAACCATAGAAGAGGATGAAGGAAATTTGTTTGTACCGGTTCGGTATTTGGTTGGTGACATCTCAATAGAAGAGGGCGATGTTGAATTTCCGGTTTTGACTGAGGTAATTTCTTATGAAGGGATTTTTGCTGGCGTTTTTCATAAGGAAGACCGAATTCGTGTGAGAGGGACGGCTGAGGTTGTTCGTGATACGGATGGAAACATCATGCGAAACCAAGTCGTTGTTGGTTCAATGACGACACAGGGATGGATAATCCGCCTTCCTCCATCATCGGATTAATCTCTTAAGAGAGAGCTTCTGTGTTTGAGGAAGAGATTTATTAAAGGTCATTATGTATCGAAAGCCACCGAATGTGGAGTGTAGTTGTATTATGCCTAGCTTGGAAGTTGTGTTATTGACCGGTCGAACTCGCAGGCAGGGTGTAGGCCTTGAAGCAGGCAAGCTCAGCGACATTTATCACGAAGCTACCACCCAAATCCGTCTTGATTCTAAAGATTTGGAGAAGCTGAAAATTGAACCGGGAGATACTGTCGAAGTAACAACCGAACATGGAAGTGTTGTGCTTCGAGCAGAAGCTGCACCGCGAGTTAGTGAGGGTATAGGATTCATCCCCTATGGACCGTGGGCTAATCTAGTAATTGGTGGAGATACAGATAGCACAGGGATGCCCACGATGAAAGGTTTGAATGCAACCATAACTCCCGCGCCTGATAAACAGGTGTTAAGCCTCAAAGAATTGTTTGCTGAGATGCGCGGTTCAGTCAAATAGTAGATTTCTGTTTCAGACAATTTTGGGATTGCTATGATAACCGTAATCATACTTGTTGCAACGGTAGTCGCAGGATTGTTGTCGGTACTTGTGGCGTTCTATTTCTTCCGCTTAGTAATGAAGGCAGATGAAGGCAATAAGCAAATGCGCGATGTGAGCAAACTCATCGAACAAGGAGCACATTCCTTTCTTTCAATTCAATACCGAATCCTTGCCGTCTTCAGTGTGGTAATGGCGGTTATTATCGCAGTTTCGGAATTTGTCTTTGGCAATACAGGCCTTGCTTCCATTGCCCTAGCAGTCTCTCTCTCATTTGTCATTGGTTCATTTGCCAGCATGCTGGCAGGATATGTTGGAATGATCGTAGCTACTCGAGCTAATCGACGAACCTCTGCCGCAGCGGCAGTAGGTGGATTAATTCCAGCTTTTCGGATTGCGTTCCGTGCTGGTGCAATCGTGGGTTTAATCATTAGTGGCCTCGCGCTTATAGGAATTGCAGGGCTCTATTTAGTTTGGAATTATGTCTTTTTCGGGTTCGAAGCTATTGCATTATGGGAAATTATTATTGGCTTTTCTTTTGGCTCAAGTTCGGTTGCCCTCTTCGCTCGGGCTGGTGGTGGAATCTTTACTAAGACAGCAGATGTTGCTGCGGATATTGTTGGAAAAATTGAACATAGTATTCCCGAGGATGACCCTCGAAACCCTGCGGCAATCGCGGATGCAGTGGGTGATAATGTCGGGGATATCGCAGGTACTGGAGCAGACATTTTTGACAGTAATATTTCTACAATTCTAGCTGCGGCTATTTTGGGTGCGACTATTGATATTGTGTTAGTTTCTAATGGCATCGTCACATTGGTTCCTTATGGGCTAATTCCTCTTCTGATAGCCACGGTGGGAGTCTTTGCGTCCATTGCGGGTGTATTTGGTGTACGCACCCATGATAGATGCGAACCAGACTGTTCTCTTAACCATGGAACCTATTTCGCAACGATTCTCTTTGCAGTTCTTGTTGTTGTCGTTCTCATTCTTTTTCAAGTTCCGATTGTCATTGCTCTCTCTGCAATCTTGGGACTCTTGGCAGGAATTATCATTGGTGTTGTGTCCAACATCTTTACGAGTGACTATGGTTTTGGTCGATTCCAACCTGTTCAAAATATGGTCAGTTCTGCAGAAACTAGCCCGGCCACTCTGGTGTTATCTGGATATTCCTATGGTCTGATCAGTGTTGTCCCTTCCATTGTGGGGATTGTCGTGGCTTTAGTCGCATCCTTTATTCTAGGGTCTTTTATCCCCATTCCAGGACCAGTTGGGTTCTGGCAAGCTGGAGTGTTTGCTGTGGCGATTGCAGCGGTTGGTCTATTAGCGACGAATGGGCTTGTGGTGAGTTCAGATTCATATGGTCCCATTGTTGATAATGCGCGGGGATTAATTGAACAATCAGGGGCGCCGAAGGAAGCAATAGATGAGATGGATAAACTCGATGCCCTTGGCAATACAACAAAGGCAATAACAAAAGGATTTGCAATTGGGGCTACGGCATTTACAGTCTTTGCCCTCTTTGCAGCCTACATTGAACTTGCCTCACGCCTTGTGGGAGCTCCAATTTTCATTGATTTATTGAACCCTATTGTTTTAGCTGGTGCTTTGATTGGTGGAATTTTACCTGCGGCTTTTTCAGCAATGATGATTCTTGGAGTGCAGAAAAATGCTGACAAGTTAATTGTTGAGATTCGCCGGCAATTCAAGGAGGACCCAGGCATCCTTGAAGGTACATCCCATCCCGATTATGATCGAGGTATTAAAATTGCGACTAGGGGTGCACTCCGTGAACTTCTTCCAGCGACCATTGTCACAATCTTCGCTACTATCATCACGGGTATAATACTTGGATTAGAGGCTCTGGCGGCGTTTCAGGCAGGTGCAGTTATTGTTGGGTTAATTCTTGCTCTTTTCATGGATAATGCGGGTGGTGCCTGGGATAACACGAAAAAATTCATCGAATCACCGGAATACGATCATACCCAAGAAGATTACCATCGTATCCATTCGGCTTCCATAACGGGAGATACGATTGGTGACCCTTTCAAGGATACGGCTGGTCCGTCAATTAATACCTTGTTGACAGTCATTTCGTTAACAGCTACACTTTTCCTTCCATTGATTTTTGCAGGGAATCTTTGGCTTCAGACTCTGATTTTCCTCTTCATACCATAAGCAGAAACAAGGTGAGATAGTAATTCCGAACCAGCGAGTTCGGAATCTTTTCTTTTTTTATGAGTACACGCTTGAATCAGAACTGACTAGATTCCATCAATTGAAATGCACCTAATTTTTATTTGATAGTCTCTATCATCAACGTTGAGGATCATATTATGGCAGAGCCTGACTCGATTCAGAAACATCTGGTGCCTCCTGTTATCCTCGCAATCGTATTTTTCGTCATCGCGGTGATATTCCGAATTATTGACATCTTTATTCTCCAGCTTCACATGACGCCGTTTAGCATTATCTCTTCTAAGGTCATTCCTCTCATCATTCTCCTTGTCTATGTATGGATTGCGTATCGAAAATTCAACCTGCTAGGGATTCACTATCATTATCTATTCTCGAACTTAGTACTCGGATTCTTTGTTTACTTGGTATACTATTTACTACCTTTTTTAGGTGAGTTCTATATTGAACTGGGGCTTGGTTTAGAACCCTTGCTACAACTTGCTTTCTACCCGACGCTATACATTATTTACTTCATTTTCTTCTATATCATCAATTCATTCATGGAAGAAGGGTTTTTCCGAGGACTGATGATGCGTTGCTTCATGACCAAATATAATGTAAATATTGCAAATATCATTCAAGCAATCTTCTTTGGCTTCTGGCACATCGTTTGGCCAATTAATTACCTCATCAATGGATGGATGGACCCAATAACCGCGGGATGGTTTGCCGTCTATTATGTAGTGTCTTCTTTTGGATTTGGAATTGTAACAGGGTATTTGTTTCAGAAAACGAGTAGTCTCACCGGTCCTATTGTCCTTCATACTCTCTGGAATTTCACAATTTTCATGAGTGTAATTACCTACGGTGCCCCACCGGGATGGGCAGTAAACATTTTCCTCTACGGGACCATGTTAGCTGTAGAATATACCGGTCTTGTTATCGCTATCCTAATTATCAAAGAATTCAGTCGTCAGCGAAAACTGCCTGAACTAACACCCTGGGGTGCCACTTTGCCTAAATGAAACGAATTTCACTTATTACCTCGAAACGATAACTGGTCAGGGCGAACCGCTTAAATGAGTGAACCACATTGATACACCTACACTTTGAGTGTGAAGGCTATACGAGGTTCCTTTCATGACTACTAAAGATACTGACGCTATCCTCGCAACCCCCCGAAGCCGCGTTACGAAACATGTGATATGCCCCTTCTGCGGTTGCTTATGCGACGACATCGAAGTTGCAGTAACTTTGACTGGTCCACTTCCACGTGTTCCCGAAGGTACAATTGTGGAGGCGTTGAATGCGTGTCGGATTGGTCATACGAAGTTCTTGAAAGTCCGCGATGAATATCGCATCTATAAGCCTGAGCTTCGTTCAGGTCCAGATAAGTCAGAAGTTAAGCAAGTCTCGCTTGAGGAAGCTGTGAAAGTTGCCGCGAAAATCTTGGTAGAAGCCAAGCGCCCAGTGATTTATGGGTTAGCGAGTACGTCAAATGAGGCGAGCATGAAAGCTTTAGAACTCGCCGAAGTTACGGGTGCGATTGTAGATAACACTTCGTCTGTATGTCATGGTCCAGGCATCGAAGCTGTTCAACGTGTGGGGATTGGTACCTGTACTTTGGGCAAGATCAAGAATTACTCAGATTTGATTATTTATTGGGGTTGTAATCCCATCGCAGCTCATCCGCGGCATACACGTCGCTATTCGCAGTTTATTGAGGGACTGTTTCGACAGGTGGAGGACCGGAAAATCTACCATGTCGATGTTCGTCCCACACGATTTTCAGACCAGGTGACGAATTTCATCCAAGTTGAACCGAATAAGGATTATGAGTTGATACAAGCAGTCCGGGCTCTCCTGCGTGGACATGACTTACAGGTGTCAGAAGTTGCTGGAGTGCCGATGCGTCAGATTCGTGAGTTTGCCTCTGACTTGAAGAATGCACAATTTACTACAATCTTCTTTGGATTGGGATTAACACAGAGCCATGGAAAAGATCACAATATTACAGCTGCCATTGATTTGACAGCAGACTTGAATCATCACACAAAAGCAGTGATTATGCCATTACGAGGACACTTTAACGTGACTGGCTCGAACCATGTTTCAACCTGGACATATGGATATCCGTTTTCCGTGAGCCTTGAGAATGGTGCTCCCTACTACATGCCTGGCGAAACTAGTGCCGTTGATGTCTTAGTCCGGGGAGAAGCAGACGCTTTCTTTGCCATTGCAGCAGATCCTGCTGCTTCATTCCCCGCCCCAGCTGTGAAGAACATGCTCAATATTCCTGTAATCGTCTTGGATCCCAAACGATGCGCAACCACTGAAATTGCTGATGTCGTTTTGCCATCGTCATATGTCGGTATTGAAGCAGATGGCGTTCAGACTGCATACCGGATGGATGGCATTCCTTTACAACTCAGTAAAATAGTAGATGCCCCTGCCGGTGTGAAAAGTGATGATCAAATCCTCGACATGCTGGTTCGTGAAGTCTGCCGCCTGAAAGGAATTAAACGATATTCTCACTAGCCAAGGGCTTTCCAAACCCCATGGCCCAAAATTACTCTCCAAGCTGATAGTGCAATTTTGAAACAATTTTTTGGAGAGTCCACCCCTCAAAATTAGGAATAATGAGATTAGCTTCGGAGAGATCTTCAGATGGATTTGTCGTAGTTAGGGCAACGCAGACCATACCTGCTGTCATGGCTGCCGACACACCAATGGGCGAATCTTCAAAAACAAGACAATGAGCAGGAGGAACACCTACAGTTTGTGATCCCATTAAATAGGCCTCAGGATCTGGCTTAAGACGTGTCACTTGGGAACCATCAATTACTGGATGTTTTCCTCTTAGGCTCAAGCTTTCCAAAGCAGCGGAAATGTTCTCAGGGTGTCCAGTACTCACAAATGCTATAGGTAGATTTGCATTTTGAACTGACTGATAAAATGAGAGAAAACCGTGTACTGGTTGTAGGTCACCCTGTGCTACACGCATTTGGTAGAGTTTTCGTCGTCGACTCACCCAGGGTGTTGGATCATCAGCGATTTCATTTTCTTTAAATAGCGTCTTCATGATTGCAGCGGATCCGGCACCAAGAAATCGTTGCTTCCATTCTTCTTCATTGACATGAATATCGAATGGTTTCAAGAGGGCGTTAAAGGTTTGCAGATGAAGCAATTCGCTCTCCACTACAACGCCATCCACATCAAACAATACGGCCTTGATTATTCGTGACTTGAGCATCTTACTTCACATTCATCTTTTAGTCTTAAAGAGAAAGTTCTCTAAATCCTGTAATGTTCCTGAGCCATCAATTGGGTATTGGGGATAGGTCGCTTTTTTCTTGGTTCGATTCCCGATTTCCTTAGAGAGAATGCCTATACGTCCTTTCTCTTGATCCAAATCAACAAGGAAGGTCTTGATGCCTAAGGCTGATGCCGCCATATCGCTAATCGGATCATTTCCTGCCATGAGACAATCTTCAGGTTTCTGTTTAATGTGATCCAGAATAGACTGATAATACTCAGGTCGCGGTTTGCAAAATGACATATTTTCAGCATGAGTGCTCATGGTGATATCCAAATCACCTATGTTCGCCCATTCAAGTCGAATCTGGGTTGCTAGCTCAGGAAATATGGGATTTGTGGCGATTACTACTTGAAGGCCCTCCTGCAGAACACGTTTGATTAATTTCCGCCCATAGGGTACAACGTGCACTTGATTTCCAAGCTGGCGAAAGGATTCTACATAGAACTTGTGAAACAGATTATGGCACTCTTCATAACCGAGTTTTGAACCTGAGATAAAATGGTTAGTGAACAATTCTACATTCGTCATGCTGCCATCATTACGAATCATGTTTACGGTCGATTGGAGAAGCTTCTGAAAAAATGTTGATTGATCGAAATACTCTGCCAAATACGGGTATGCCTTTTCAGCGTAATTAACGAGGAAATTGTCTTCATTAAAGAGGACTAGCGTATTATCAAAATCGATTAGAAGCGCCTTGAATGTCAAAGATAGTTACACCATGCCTACAAGAGAGCATAGTGGCTGAACCTGTTATTTATTTTCAGGATTCGCCAAACCCCGCTACTTCAATGTCAAGCTTCGAAGCAATATTCTCGATGAAATATGAAACTGCAAAAGGAAGAGCGTTGTATTCTTCCTGGAAGCCTTCAAAGCTGAGAGCTGCTATCCCCTCATGACCAATTACACCCACACTTCCTTCTTCAGTAATATAGTACTTGACTTCTGCTAGTTCTCCATTAGCTTCCAAAAGAGTACTATAGAGTTTGAGCTTATCCACGTTCTTCAGAGCAGCCTTCTCCACGATTGTTACGAAAAAGCGAACCCATTTATCTCCTCTATCAACTACTAAAAAGAAGCGCCGGTCTTTAATTGAATAAGGGAGAATTATTCGGTCTTCGGCAGGAATTACGCGGTAGGTTAAATTCATTTCTTTGAGATAGCCTTCAATCTTTTCCATTGTTGATGTCATTATGTTTACCTCATTTGGTTCAAATCTAACATTGGGTCTCCCACATTAAACTATACTCACTCAAGTATAGAATGAGATTTCATCGGATGATGGAAGATCGAGAGAAATCTTAGTTTTCTTTGCAATGATTGTAGTGAAATATACGATGCCATAAGGGATAGCCCGAAATTCATCGCGAAATCCATCAATGGTCAGAACCTTGATTCCTTCATGACCGACGATCCCTACATCTCCTCGTTTT
>JBHLQC010000028.1:0-1538 GCA_048885185.1 Candidatus Odinarchaeota archaeon
CCTTGCGTTCGAGCTTCAAAATTTCAGGTTCTAAGGGTACTGCACCGGGATTGATTGCGACGCCCACGTGGAACTTGGGTGGATTTTCAATTTCATGGCCATTGAGGTCCACGCCTTCATCGGTAATTTTCCGAATAAGGGCAGTTAAGCTGGCAGAATCCAGGTCAAAAACGGGTTTAGCTTCGGGTTGATCACCTAGACTTGGGTGATCACCTGTCAGTGCAAGAATATTCTTGATACCTAATGCACCTGCGGCGAGGAGGTCGGCAAACATAGCGAGACGGTTGCGGTCTCGACAAGTCATTTGGCAGACGGCTTCTAATCCAGCAATTTCTTGAATCATATAGGAGGGAGCGAGAGAGTTCATGTAGGCGAAGCTTTGGGGAATGTCAGTAACGTTAGCGGCGACCACATGACCGACGAGTTTCTTAGCACCTTCGATTACTTCTTCCATGTCCCCGATTTTTTCAGGTTCCAGTTCGCCGGTGTACACGAATTTACCAGCATGGATTTCTTCCATCAGTTTACTGTAGGCTTCTCGTTTTGCCATTTCGTTTCACCGTCACCTAAATCTCCAATTTGCGTGGTGATTGGGCGACTCGCCAATCACGGGGCTCGCGATATTGCTTGAACTTATCGAGTTGACCTAGTTTCTTTAATCGTTCATAGATGAGATACCAGCCGCAGTCGTTTTTGTAGTCACCAACTTCGCATTTGCCGTCGAGCATTCCGCCGCATGGGCCGTTGGCGAGGGCTTTGGGGCAGCGGGTCATGGGGCAGATGCCGCCTGTGTCGTTGAGGAGGCAGTCACCGCAGCCGCTGCAGTATTCGAAGAAATGACCGAGTTCCCGGTCTTTGCCACCCATGCCAAACGTGTCCACTGCGGTCAAAATTGTATGGTCTGGAAAGACGTCGATGAGGGTTTGAGGGCCTACGCCACAGGCTAAAGAGAGTATCGCATCAACGTTTTCCATTTGTGGACGAAGCGTGGTTGCCACCAGTTGCCGGTCACATTGTCGAAGGACAATAGTGTGTCGGATTTCACCAGGTTCATTGTTCAGTTGTCGATGCATTTTGATGAGGGTAGCTAGAGTTTCTGCCTGTTTGATGCCACCAACTTGGTAAATTCCTGAACACCCATCGCAGCCGACGACGAGGATGTTTTCGATACCTTCAATAGTTTTCAAAATTTTTTCGAGAGGCATTTGCTTGGGAATGATCATGCTTTATCACCGAATGATGCAGACGGCTTGGTGTGGGCTCGTAACCAAAACGTATAGAGTTTGGGTATATACACCTTATCCTCTTTCGGAAAAATTATCAAACTGAAAAAAAGCTTAGTGTCTCTTCAAAAGCGTGTCAATGGCTTGAAGTAAATGCACAAATTTTACCGGCTTTACTAAAAACGAATGGGCTCCCGCTGCTAAGGCAGGTTCACGGGCTGTTTCATCGGCGCTTAGAAAGATAATCTTGCTTGCGGAGTCGATACCTCGGATTTCCCTTGTGGCGGTTACGCCATCCTTGATGGGCATCCGATA
>JBHLQC010000028.1:1638-14769 GCA_048885185.1 Candidatus Odinarchaeota archaeon
ACTTTTTCATCATCCGATATTCCTGGACCATGGTCCATTATGTTTACACGGAGAAATCGTTCATCAGAAGTAAGGTCAGCCCGCACATCAATTGTGACACGTTCAGAGCGGTCAAACTTGGCAGCATTGTGGAGAATATTGAAGAAAAGTTCAGATAGAAATTGGTCTGCCGTCACATAGTACTGGCGTTCGCGAATATTGTTAGTAATCAAGATTGACTTTGTTGGAAAATTGCGTTCGATGGCCTCAATGGCTGATTGAAGAGGTGGATATACGTCCATTCGTCGTAGCGTGACGGGTTCTATGTCCACACGTTGAAATCGTTTGACGCTATCAATCAGGTCGGCACTTCGCTCTACTTGAGATAATGCATCATCGAGTCTGCTCTGTAAGGACTCGGGAAAACTAGGATCATGTTGTAGAATTTCCATTGCTGACATGATTCCCTGATTTATGTTATTCAAATCATGTGCCATAAGATCGACGAGAAATTCTGCAAGATTTCGGGCACGTTCCATTTCGTCAATTACCTGTTTTCGTTCAGTTATATCGCGAACAACACCATGTACTGCAACAAGATTTCCTTCCTCATCTGGAATCACAGTGCTTTGTTGTTCAGTCCATATGGTTTCGCCATCTTTTCGTATCCATCGAATTTCACTTGGTCCAGCAAATGAGGCAGGATCTTTGAGCATGCCTTGGAGAATTGATAAATCATCAGAGTGCACGATTTTCAATACTAAATCCGGGTCATCGTAGAATTCTTCAGGAGTATAATCGGTTACCTGTGCGACAGCGGGACTAATGTACTCGAATTTTCTCTCAGGTAGAATTGAATAGAGATACACAACGTCTTGCGCATTTTCTGCGAGGACACGGAAGAGTTCTTCACTATGTCGAAGTTTATCTTCTGCTTCCTGTTGCTTCGTGATATCAACGCCTATAGAGAAAATCTCATTTACCTTCCCGCTCGTATCCGTGATAATGGCAGTGTTCCAGCGCATGAAGCGTTGTACACCACTTTTGGTTACCCAACTGGTCAAAGGTGCAAATTTTGGTTTTTCACCTGTGAGCAATTTTTTCAACCTTTGACGAGCTTCCTTCCGTTCATCTGCCGGAATCAGAAGCGTGAATATTGACTTGCCCATAACTTCGTCTCGTGAATACTCAGTTATCTCCTCACATTTTCGGTTGAATAAGGTAATGCGGCCTCGTGAATTTAATCCGATAATCAAAACATCAGCCGCTTCCACTAGACTGTGAAATTTATCTTCATGGCCTTGTTTGGGCATTGTCTTTCATCCCCACGGAAGGTAACCGAAATGGAAAATCCACTTCCTCTGTGGCTCTTCTTTCCCATCTCTGGCTTCTAGGAACTAGTGAAAAATCCTCATTAAGTGTTTTCTGCGACTCGAAATTCTCGTTTTTCTGTTCTGAATATCTAAACGGTGTCCTCGAGTAATGATCGAATCAGATGTTCAATCTCAAATCGACCTTCCGTATTGGAAAGATACCACGGTTCCGGAAACCCTAACTCGGTTTTAATCTCTGGAATAGTTTTGCCTGTTTCAGCCATGCTCAAAATACGTGTTTGAAGTTCTGAAAGATAATTGATTCGCGTTTCAATATGCTCTCGGGGATTTGGTATCGGTCCTCGGTGACCATCAAATAGAACCTTGACATCCCGGTCGCGAATTTCCTTCATACGTGTAATCATTTTTGGAACGTTTTCCTCAGGCATCGCCATCTGCTTGCGAGAGGGTAAGGGCACGGCATCGGCTGAGAAAAACCAGCCTTTCTCAGGTTCCCAAAATCCAAACATCTCTTCACAATGCCCTGACAAATCCACAACTTCGAAACTCAGCTTTCCCACCGAAATACTTGACTCTTCGAATTTACGGGCTTCTTTGACAGGCTTTGGCTCTCCCCATACCCACTGAAAAAATTGAAGTAACGGATACGGCTTATGTACCGATTCTAACGTAATAGGTCCTGCGAACACGTCGGCTTTCGATGCAAACGCGGCACATCCTCCGTAATGGTCTTCATGATTGTGTGTTACGTACACTCGCCTAACTGCATGCTTCTTGGTGTACTCTTGCAGCTCGTTGATAGCGTTTGCACATCCCGCATCAAACAAGACATCTTCTACCAAATAGGCGTACACCCACATTATTGCCTGATCACCCAACGGCGAAGCAGTCTTGATACATGCTACTTGGTCATTGAAAGTAGTAACTTCCAACATTACGCAATGTAGTACAGACAAGAAGTATATATGTAACATCACAAATCGCTAGCCTCACTCACTCTACTCTTGGTGCCTACCCATGAAAATCGGCGTTTTCCTGTGTACCTGCGGTGACACGCTCAACAATACCCTTGAAAACTCAGAGCTCGAAACTTTTGCCCAAACACTACCCAAAGTAGTTCATGTAGAAACCCGGACAGATTACTGCCAACAACAAGCGCTCCAAGCCCTTTCACAAACCATCAAAAAGAAGAAGCTTAATCGAATCGTCATGGCGGGGTGCAGTCCACAGCTGCATGGCTATCATTTTGAAAAAGTCGCAGCTGACGCCGGTTTATCCACAGGACAAATCGCCTATGCCAACATCCGTGAACATTGCGCATGGGTACACCTCAAAGAACCTCAACACGCTACAGCAAAAGCAAAACGCCTAATTCGCGCCGCTGTCAACCGTGCCACTAAACAACAACCAATTCCCACCAAACAATTCCCTGTCACCCAAGAGGTTCTCGTTATTGGGGGCGGAATTGCTGGAATTCAATCCGCTTTGGACCTCGCCAATCAAGGCACGAAGGTCCACCTCGTGGAACGTACACCCACAATTGGTGGAGTCATGGCAGTACTCGTGAAGACATTTCCCAGCGATGACTGTGCAATATGCATTGAAGGTCCCAAAATGGCAGACGTTTCGATGCATCCCAACATCACTTTACATTGCTATAGTGAAGTAGAAGAAGTCACGCCCGTTGGGAAGGATTTCGACGTTCGAATACGGAAGAAGCCTACCTATGTAGACTGGGACAAATGTACCGGTTGTATGTCCTGCACAGAGAAATGCCCCACCCGGGTCACTGATGAATGGACGTGGGGGCTTGGAAAACGACGGGCTATCTATATGCCTTTTTCACAAAGTGTACCGCGTAAATGCACAATTGATGCCGATTACTGCAAGAAAATTTTAGATGATAAATGCGGGGTCTGTGCAAAGGTCTGTCCCGCGGACGCGATTAACTATGAGATGAAAGGTGAAGAAGTGAACTTACGAGTTGGTGGTGTCGTACTCGCAACGGGATTTGAAGAATTTGATCCCTCGGTAGTTCCAGAACTGAACTTCACGGAAAATCCAGATGTAATCACACAAATGCAACTCGCACGTCTATTGGATACTGTGGGACCCATGGAAGGGAAGCTAGTTTGTCCCTCCGATGGACGAAAACCCAAGAAAATGGTCATGATTCAATGTGTCGGCAGCCGAGATGAACGATATGATTTGGGCTGCTCGAGGTATTGTTGCATGGCTGCATTGAAACATGCGGTCCTTACAAAAGTTGAACAGGATGCTGACATGGACATCACCATCGTAGCCCGTGACATTCGAGCAGCAGGGAAGGGATTCGAGGAATACTTTGTTCGGGCATGCGATGAGTATGGCGTAAAAGTCGTATACCGGGGAGACGAAGTGAAAGTCACCCAACAGAATGGAGAAACTAAGGTCGTGTACACTGATGAAGAGGGGCAAAAACAAACACTTCCCACAGATCTTGTCATCTTATCTTGTGCAATGGTTCCCTCGAAAGGCACTACTGAATTGGCACAAAAGTTGGGGTTAAATATCGACGAACATGGCTTCTTTGAAGCAATCGATGAAAAAGTCGCTTTAACTCGAACCTCCATACCCAACATTGTACTCAGCGGCGCTTGTCATGGACCCAAAGATGTCCCTGAATCTGTAGCCCAAGCTAGTGCTGCCGCACAAGAAGTTGCCTCATGGCTCGCAACCGCTCAAACAGCGAAGGTCTTGGATACCGCCTCTGTAAATAAAGACCTCTGCAATGCTTGTGGGCTTTGCGTCACTGCCTGCAATTATGGGGCAATTGAATTTACAGAAGATAAAAAATGCGTTGTCGTCGATGAGGTGCGGTGCATCGGTTGTGGTGAATGTTTTGCTATCTGTCCTGTCGGTGCTATTGCCCCGCTGAACACGAATCAAGAAGTAATCGATGCGGCTGTCAAAGGGATTGTTGATAACGCCATCGAAGGACCTTCACCAATTGTCATTGGATTTGCCTGTAAGGAATGCTCCTATCGTGCCATTGACGAAGCTGGGGAAAAACGGCTTCAATACCCTGCGAATCTTCATGTCGTTGAAGTTCCGTGTGCCGGTGGAATCTCTACACCACAAATACTTCGAACATTAGAAGCAGGAGCTGACGGCGTAGTTCTCTTTGCTTGTGACACAGACGTCTGCCATTACGGGCGTGGCGCAGGAATGGCCACAACTCGTGCCAAAGTTGTACGTAATGTGCTCTCTCAATCTGGGGCATTACCTGAACAGGTGCGAGTTGTAAACATGATTGGACGAGATGCGAAGGAATTTGCAGACGCCGCGAACAGCGCAGTGGATGCCATTTTGAAGGGAGCGAAAGGAGGTTGAGAAAAATGTCAGAGCAAGAACCCCGCATTGGTGTCTTTGTGTGCAAGTGTGGTACAAACATTGCAAAAGTTGTAGATGTCCCTGCAGTAGCAGACTATGCAAAGAATCTCCCTCATGTTGCCTATTCGGGATGGCAGCAATTCACGTGTTCGGAAGAAGGACAAAACATCATCAAAAATCGAATCAAAGAGTATAAACTGAACCGTGTTGTGGTTGCCTCTTGTAGCCCGAAACTGCACGAACCCACCTTCCGCCGGACAACCGCAGAAGCCGGATTGAACCCTTACTATTTTGAAATGTCTAACATTCGCGAGCAGGTTTCTTGGGCACATATGAAACAAAAAGACGAATATGCTGATGCGACGGAGAAAGCCAAGGATCTTGTTCGAGCTGCAGTGTATCGTGCAGCCCAACTCGAACCCATCGGTTCGGTGACACAAACCGTACCGCCTGTCGCTATGGTTATTGGCGCAGGGATTGCGGGTATTCAAACGGCAATGGCACTTTCTGATCGGGGGTTTGAAGTACACTTAGTTGAACGCAGCCCCGCATTAGGTGGTCGGGCAGCTCAGTTGGGCGTGGTCTTCCCCACAGAAACGTGTGGCGTGTGTGTTCCGCCACGTGTCTGTGAACCCTCACGAGAATGCCTTGTGAAACGTGGTCTCTTAACCGATCCCAACATCCATGTTTATACCCAAACCGAAGTAAAGGACTTCGGGGGTTATATCGGCAACTTTCACGCAACGCTTCATACGAATCCCCGCGGTGTGAATAACGCAACCTGCATCGATTGTAAAGCCTGTGTTGAAGCCTGTCCTGTAGTAACAACGAATGAGCTTGATTTTGGGCTAAGTAAACGGAAAGCCATCTACTATGCCTTCCCACAAGCCGTACCTCATACTCCCGTAATTGATTTTGACTCCTGTACACGTTGTGGCAAATGCGTTGAAATCTGCCCTGTTGACGCTATTAACCTCGATGATCAACCCTCGGAAAAGGAACTCACCTTAGGCACCACTATTGTAGCGACCGGATTCGATGTGTTCCGACCTGAAGGAATGTACGGTTACAATGAATATCCAAATGTCGTAACCAATTTCCAACTTGCGCGAATGTTGGATCCCCTCGGACCCTCCAAAGGCATGATTCAACGTCCCTCAGATCAAAAACCACCCAAACGCATTGGTTTCATTCAATGTGTGGGCAGTCGCGATCCTGAACACTATGCATACTGCTCTCGTGTTTGTTGTATGGTTACCTTGAAACTTGCCAAAGCTATCAAAAAACAATGGCCAGATACCGAAATTGATGTCTTCTACAAAGATATCCGTCTTGTCGGTAAGGGCTATGAGCACTATTACCTTGACTGTCAAAACCTCGGAGTCAACTTCCATCGCGCAGATATCCTAGAGAGCAAGGAAGGCAATAGTAACGAATTGAAGCTCACAGCCGAATACAAGAGTGGACGAAGAGAAAATTTCACAGTTGACATGCTCTCGCTAGCCTCTGCCATGGTCCCAAGTGACGGTGTAAAGGAGCTAGCCAAAACATTAAACCTGGAAATTGATCTCGATGGATTCTTCCGCGAATATCACATCAAACTTGCTCCAGTTGACACCAGCACTGATGGCGTATATTTAGCAGGAACTTGTATTGCGCCACGAGATATCGCTGAAAGTGCATGGACGGGCTCCGCTGCAGCTTCCCATGCAGCAATTCCCATGAGTAAAGGTGTCGTCACAGTTGATTTAGCAAAGGCGGAAGTTGAAGAATCGTTGTGTATTGGTTGTGCCAACTGCTTTGCTGTTTGTCCATATAGTGCCATCCAAATGGAAGGGGGCGTTGCAAAGATTATCGAAGTGGCTTGTAAGGGCTGTGGCATCTGTGCGGTTGAATGCCCGGCAGAAGCCATTCAGCTCCGTCATTTCCGCGACAAACAAATCAACGCCCAGATTGAAGGGCTCCTTGCTAACGTGGAGAGGTGTGAAGAATGAGTAGAGCAAAGACGGGCACCAAACCAAAGGCTAAGGCTCCTAAGCCAACTAAAGCGGAATTCGAACCACGAATCGTAAGTTTCTGTTGTCACTACTGCTCATACGGTGCAGCCGATCTAGCTGGTTCAAGCAAAATGCCTTACCCTATAAACGTGGAAATCATCCGAGTGCCCTGCTCGGGACGTGTAGACCCGCTTCACGTTCTCCATGCATTCGAAGAAGGCGCTGATGGGGTTATGGTCACTGGGTGTCTGACAGAACAATGCCATTTTGTCACCGGTAATATTCACGCAGAAAAACGAATGACTAAGCTCGCAAAATGGTTGGAAGCAATTGGACTTGGTGGACGACTCGAATTTCAACTAATGAGTGCAGGGATGGCCCAAAAATGGGTTGATACTACCCATTCCTTTTTCGGCAAAATCAAAAAATTGGGACCAAATCCCCTGCGAAAAGTTCCCAAGGAGGCTAACTGCACATGACCGTACGAATCGCCACAATGGGTATGGCTGGATGTAGCGGATGTCATATTGCGCTCCTCGACACCGGCGTCAAACTTCTCGAACTCCTCAAAGACGTTGAACTTGTCTACTCGTATCCCGTTGTAGATACCAAAAATCCCATTCCCCCAGACATTGACGTTGCACTCATCGAAGGTAGCATTCGTACCAACCATGATAAAGAAATGGCTAAAGCCATGCGTAAACAGGCGAAATTTATAATCGCTTTTGGAGCCTGCTCCGCCCATGGCGGAGTGAACGGACTTGCCAACACCTTCGATGCCAAAGAAGGCGTGGAATATGTCTACCATAAAACCGTCTTAATGGCTCAAAAACAAGTGCCCTCCGAACACGTACCACAAATCCTCCCCGAAGACCTCCGACTCAGTGATGTAGTCAAAGTCGATTTCATTATCCCCGGCTGCCCACCACACCCTGACGAGATAGCCCAAATTATTACAACACTTCTAGCAGGTGAGACACCGAAGCTCTCATCGAAAAGTATCTGCGACGAATGTCCTCTCGAACGGTTAACCGAAGCTCCCAAACAACTCCGACGTACCCACGAAATTCCAGAGCCAGACAAATGCCTTCTATCTCAAGGATTCCTCTGTATGGGTCCTGCCACCCGTGCTGGCTGCGGTGCTGAATGTACGAAACGCTTAATGCCTTGTACAGGATGCCGTGGACCTTCTGATACGGTTTGGGATCAGGGAATTGCCATGCTCGATGCGTTGGCTGCAATGGAAGAAGACGGGATAAGTAATTTCAAATTACCTCGATTAGCCGGAACTTTTGCCCGCTACACCTATGCCTCCTCTAAACTTGACAATCTACGAAAAGGAGTGAAAACCAAATGAGTAAACCCAAACACATTGAATTTGAACCGATGACCCGTCTCGAAGGTCATGCCAAAATAAGCCTCGATGTCACCGGTGGCAAACTTAACAAATGCCACTTCCACATCATCGAATCCCCACGACTCTTCGAACGATTCATGGAAGGCATCCCAGCTGAAGACGCCCCTCAACTCTCTGAACGCATCTGCGGCATTTGCTCAGTAGCCCACCATCTTGGCTCCGTCAAAGCTGTCGAACATGCATGGGGTGTCACTCCACCAAAGCAAGCGGTAAAACTTCGCCACCTCGAAAACTTTGGCGAATTTATCCATAGCCACGCCCTCAGCCAAGTCTATCTAGCACTTCCTGATTTTATCACTCCTGAAACACCCAACGTTCTCGCCGTCGCAGCAAAAAACCCTACCCTGGCAAAAAAAGGCATCGAACTCCGAATGTTCGGACAAAACATCATCAAAGCCGTTGGCGGACGCATGATCCACCCCTGCACCGCTATACCTGGCGGAATGGCAGGACCTCTCCTCAAAGAAGAACGAGATAAACTCGCCAAACAAGCGCCGAAAGCGCTGGCGACCGCTCGTGCAATAGCCGACCTTTACTTCAAGCTTGCAAAAAAGGAAGGAGGTATGGTCGGATACTACCTGAGTAATCCCACTCATTATCTTGGCTTGCACAACAAAGGCGTCCACGATATCTACGATGGCTCTTTACGCTTCATTACACCAGAAGGAAAAACCCTCCATGACTTTAAACCCGCAGACTACGCCCAATACATTGCCGAAGATGCCATGCCCTACACTACCGTCAAATACCCCTTCATTAAAGAATTAGGTCCAAAGAAAGGCAATTACCGCGTTGGTCCACTAGCCCGACTCAACGTGGCTAAGAAAATGGCAAGCGACCTCGCACAAGGCTACGCCGAACAACTCTTCGAGATGTTCGGAGGAAAACCAATTCATGATCCCATAGCCTACAACCTCGCCCGATCCGCTGAACTTGTCAGCGCTGTTGAACAAGCCATCACCCTCCTCGAAGATTCTACCCTTCAAGAAGACAACCACCGCATCTCCGTCGAACCCCGCGCTGGTGAAGGTGTCGGTGTTGTCGAAGCTCCCCGTGGCACTCTCTTCCACAACTACTGGACCAACGATGACGGCATCATCACCAAAGTCAACTGCGTGATTGCCACTGGTCAAAATGTCCGCACCATCGAACACGCTGTCCAAGCCAAAGCCCAAGAACTCCTCCCTGAGCTGTTAAAACCGCGACCTGAAAGCCTAAATGCCCTTGCAAAAATCGAGCCGCTTGTTCGGGCATATGATCCATGTATCTCTTGTTCAGTCCACATGATTGAGCTCATTAATGAAGATTAGCTTATCAGTAGCGGAGTTAATGTCTACTTCGTTTGAGTAACCATTTTAGTGCCCAAGCTCCGACCCACACATAGGGATTAAAAATTCCAATCAACATTCCACATAATGGATAGCGAATTCGAACTAGGAGCAACAAGAACACTCCAACTACTCCGATTAGTAAAAACGTGGGTATCAACTGAAGTAAGGCTTGGAGCATGCTGGTTCATTATGTGATTTGAGCCTAAAAGGTGGGTGTCGTTCAAGGTTCGCGCATTAGATGATATCCATCTCATGGCTTTCCCCAAGAATGGTAAACACCTGCCCGTTTTGTGTAATAAAGAGAATCGGTGCGATACTTGTGTGTCCGATTCGACGGGCTTTGATGGGGAGGATGAGGTCGTATTCTTCTTCGGGTTTTAATTTCCAGTTACGGAGGAATGCGGTATCTCGAATAATCACGGTACGAGTTAAACCATCAAGGTCAAAGAGGTGAGGAATGGCATTGACGATTGCTGTTAATTTGATTGGGTGGCTGCTACTGTTATGAATGTAATATTTGACATTGATAGTTTTGCCACGGAATACGGTTTCTTTTGCTGGGAGCAGGTCTGCTGTGAAGGTTACATTCGGAGGGCTCGTTATTTTTTCTGTGTCGCACCAAATGCATCCTGCGATTAACTGATCAATCTGTGGTTCAAATTCTGTAAATGGGCCATCCAAGGCATTCCAAGTATGAAGGCGTTCGCCATATAGCTCAATGAAGGCGGTTTTAATGAGTGCCATGAGATTCGTAAGATCAGTTGTTCGCTCATCGGGGGTAGCGAAGATGGCTACAAAGTCATTTGGTCGTTCAGTCAATCCATCAACGAGCACTTCGGAACCTTCAAATTTGGCTTGACGGAAATCACCCGTGGCAAATTCCTTGGACGATACTCGGAATGCGGTGAGTAAGCCTGATAACAGTGTAGGATCAATTTGTTCTGTATACTGGCGTGAAAAAGCGTATGCTCCATTAAGAACAATGAAAATTGCTTTAATCATTGTATTCGCTTTCTCCATTTTGGCCAGTTGATGGAACTCTCTGTGACGACTCCAATTGAATATATCGGGAAAGTTGAATTTTCTATGTTATTCTCTTACTAGTCAAGAATAAGTGCTTCGTCTAAAAGGAGAAACCTTGATTTCCATTGGAAAAATCGCGAAAAAACACGATGCGACGTTAGACCCGTGCAAACCTATTGAGCTGAGTTTTAGTCGAAGCTTCATGGAAAGACCCATTCATTTAAAGTGTGCCTAAAAGATTGACTCCCACAAGGGGTGGTTCATGTGCCCAAAGAAGACAAATTAACATTAGAAAAATGGCATAGAAAACAGGCGGTCGACCTTTTCAACGCCACCTGGACGTACCTTAGCAAAGAAAAGCGGACCAAAGAAGAAGACGATACAATGGTCAACCTTTCTCACGCTTCACGTTATCATTGGGGTGTACGAGTTGAGAACAACTGGGACGCGACCCCAATAAATCTCGGACGCGGTGACTGGCAACTCTCCCGCGTCTATGCAGTCATTGGTGACGGACTCCGAGCCGTCCACTACGGAAAAACCTACCTTGATATTTGTAAAAAAGAAGGCATCAAAGACTGGGACCTTGCCTACGCCTACGAAGCCATCGCTCGCGGCTATGCGGTTGCGGGTGATGGAAAGAACAAAACGAAATACATCGACCTCGCAAAAAAGGCTACTGCAGAAGTCGAGGGCAAAGAAGCACGTGATATGCTGGAAAGTGATCTTAAGACAATCTAAGCTTCTATGTCAAGTTAATAATCGCAAGACGGGGATTTTTATGTCCCCGAACCTCCTTCTTTTTACTGTCAAACACACTATCTGGAGAAAGTAATTGTGACCCAAGAGCCTTCAGCCAAGCCGAAACGTAAGGAATCGCAATCCGAGTTGGTTGTTGAGATGATTCTCAGCGACGCGAATCGACCGATGACGACCTATGAGGTTATAAAACTGTTTCACGAAATTGGTTGCCCGGATTCTCCCAGCCGTTTATTGAACCAGCTTCGCTTGGAAGGTAAAATTCATGGGAAACTCAGCATCAAGCGAAAGACTTGGTTATGGTGGGCTCCTGGAGTTCCCGAACCCACTGAAGAGTAGGCACTTTTTTCAAAAAATGATATCTGCCACCACGCCATACTGCATTGAAAGGTCTACAATTTTGGTTCGGACATTATCATAGTACGGGCTGCCTGGTCGAAGTGCTTCAAGAATTGCTTTTGCTTGACTCGGAAACTGATTCTTGAGTGCTTTTTCAATTACTGGACGATTCCCATATTTTATGTTCAGTCGGTCAAAGAGCACGTAGGCTACTCCACAATCTCCAAGTTGTCGAATCAAGTCTTCGAGATCTGGAGTACTCAAAAGCGGTATTATCGGTCCTACAAAGGCGTAGGTGCGAAGTCCTTGTGAATTCAGTTCAGCTAATGCTTTCAGACGACGAGTACTGGGGGGTGCCCCCGCTTCGAAGACGCGACGCACCTTTTCTTTCAGGGATATTGTTGTCATCCCTACTTCATTGGTTGTTGATTTTCCTATGAGTTCTGCATCACGTAAGACTAAATCTGATTTTGTGAGAATTGAAATGGGAAACTCGTACCTAGTCAGCAATTCAATACAATTGCGTGTCAGTTCATACCGGCGTTCGAGGGGTTGGTACGCATCAGTTACGCTGGAGAACAAGACTGGGTCTTTTGTGGTCTTTTTTCGACGTCTTAGTTGTTGTTGGAGAACACGTGGAGCATTCACTTTTACATCGACAAAGCTTCCCCACGCTTCTCCCAGATGACCAGTATAGCGGGTCATAAATCGGGCATAGCAATAGACGCAGGCATGCTGACAGCCTACATAGGGATTGATGGCGTATGTTACGCCACTAATTCGGCTTAGATTGAGAATGCTTTTTGCCGTAACCTCTTTTATTTGAAGATTCGTGGGCAAGGTTCCTCACGCTATACTCATTAACTTGGGTAAAAAAGCCTCTTAACCCCCTCGGATAACTGAGAATCCAGGAACTTGAAAAAACGGCAACACAGAAAAGGCATCAGGTCAGAAGGAGGCGATGGTGACCTGCCCATGGATAAGGATCAACTTAAGGCATTCTTTAAGGAACAAATTGCCCTGGAAGAAAAGATTGTACGTATTGCTAAAAAAAGCGTCGAGGACACTGAAAATCAGCTTGTTAAATATCTGATCCAGGCTATTGCTATTGACTCAAATAAACATGCTCTTCTGCTTAGTGCACTCATAGCTCGTCTCGAGTCAAAAACGCCCTTTATTGAAGAAAAGAAACGTGATGAACTCGGTAGGGATATTCAAGAACACATCAAAATGGAAGCAAAAGCCATTAAGACCTATGCGGAACTGATTCCGAAAACCGATGATCCTGGTTCAAAACAGGTTCTCGAATATATTCTAGACGATGAGAAACGACATCATCTTCTCTTGACACGTTTATACGAACTTGTCATCGAGAAGGAAACGCTGACCGAAGAAGACCTCTGGGATCTTACTTGGAAAGATGTTCCCTGGCATGGTGGTCCGGGCGGCTGATTATCTTTTTTACTATTGACTGGCTAGTCTAGCAACTCAATAAAAGAATGCCAAGTACCTAAGCATTTCATAAACCCCCACAATACTGAATCCTATTCCCATGGAATAGAAGAAGTACTTGGCTAATT
>JBHLQC010000029.1:0-14602 GCA_048885185.1 Candidatus Odinarchaeota archaeon
GATATCTGATGGGTGACCGAACATTTGCCCTAGCCGCCTATCATAAACTGCGAAACTTGAAAGAAACACCAAAACACATTGTCACACAGGTTGCTACAAGCGATGTTATCCGAGATGTTGCTCAGAGAGTGGATGCTGAACTTTTTGAGACCAGCGTTGGTGAACCAAACATTGTCACAACCATGAAGCAAAAGAATGCTCAAATTGGTGGCGAAGAGAATGGGGGGGTAATATACCGTGGGTGGTCCTGGACTCGTGAAGGGATGCTAACGGCTTTGTTGATACTCGATTTCATGGCTGCAGAAGATCAAACACTTGAAGAACTTGATCGTCAATTCCCAACCTATTTTCAAATCAAAGAAAAAGTGGCTTGTGCGAACGAGTTGAAACAGGACCTTCTAGCCCGTGTGGCATCGCTTGCTCCTACAGATGCGGATTGTGAAACTATAGATGGTGTCAAATTACGCTACACGAATGGCTGGGTGTTACTGCGGCCATCTGGAACCGAACCCATTTTCCGAGTCTTTACAGAAGCAAAAACAGAATCTTATGCAAGAACGCTTATTGGGAAGGGATTAAGCCTGGTTGAGGATATTCTTGAAGAATTAAAAGGTCATTCCAAGGAATAATTGAGTTGATTGAAGATGCGATTGTTAATCTTTCATGGAAGACTCTCTTACAAAGCCACAGAGCCAGTGAAGATTAGTGTCCGAGAGGACGCAGACGAGGGTGAATGGGTAGAATTTGAAGACGGCCTCACAGTCTTTTGTGCCGTTGAAGCATCAGATGAAGGACGATTATCCGAAATAACTCAAAAAGCTGCTGATGAGATTCAACTAGTCGCAGACCGAGTGAAAGTCAAAAACATCGTCCTATATCCTCATGCACATATTTTTCCCCGTAAACTAGCCAAACCCAAATTTGCTGTTCGAATACTGAAAGAACTATCCACAGAACTAGAACAACGTGGTTTTATCGCTTTTCGTACACCTTTTGGTTGGTATAAGGCATTTAAGCTCTACTGCTTCGGACATCCATTAGCGGAATCAGGTCGGACTATCGATTGATCTTCGGTGTGAGAGCATAAGATTTTTGAGGTTATGGGGTATGCTCCACTCAGGTTGTCGTGGACTCAGTTGAGTTGATAACTGACAGCGACAACCGTGACCCATCGAGATGAAAGAAGTTTGCCATCGAAACGGAAAAGTGGTGGTCGAAGTAAAGGTTCGACCGGTCGTGGAGCTACCGTCCAATGTTCTCAGTGTGGAAAAGTAGTCCCACGTGATAAGGCTAAGAAACGCACGTCACGCGCATCTTTTGTAGACCCGCAGATGGCGCGGGAGCTTCGGCGTTCAGGTACATTCTTACCGAGTAGAAGTGTTACCAAATGGTTCTGCATCAGTTGTGCTGTTCACCGTGGAGTTGTGACTATCAGAAGTCGAAAAGATAGGAAAGGGAGATAGAAAACCTCACCCTAAGGGAAGATCTCTTTTCGATTAGGATGGTTAGCTGACAGAGAGGTCCATTATGCAAATTACAATTTTGCTAGACGCCCCGCGGACACGAACCGATGATGAGTTTCTAATCCGAGATGTCCCAGGGACAAGTGGTCGGCTTGATGTAGTCTGTAGGATTCTAATCGCCGCTTATCGAACCGCCCCAATTTTCGCATCTTGCATTCAAGTTAATGCAATCCTTGGAGGACCACCTCATCCACCCCTACTTCTTCGAATAGATAACGTGAATTCAGGTGAATTTCCTGAAAGTGAACTTAGTTGCGCCTTAATTGTCAAGGGTCTTCTTCATAATTATCGAACTACTAAGACAGAGAGTAATAGACAGTGGCCACAATTTTCAATAGCAGCAAAAAGTTTTGATGATACACTCAAAGAAATCGCAGCCCCACCAAGTCAACTCCTTTACTTAGTTGAGAAAGGGAAACCATTAGACCAAGTGAATATTGATTTTGACCAACCTATCACACTCATATTGGGTGATGACCAGGGCTTACCCGTGGAGCACGAAAAACTCGTCGATCAGTACCCTGTTCAGGAAGTGAGCATTGGAACACGAAGCCTTTTGGGAAGTCAAGTCGTAAGTCTATTTCTACTTGAGATGGCGCGGCGTAAAGAAGCGAAGCGTCCTAACACCAAACCCGGATAACGTAAATAGGAACTGGAATCCATGATGGAAAATTCAGAGTTTATTCAAGCCATCGAAACGTATTCTCAGCACCCCACGAAAGCTATGAAACGGCTAATCAGTCGAACAACCAAAGATAACCTGTGGTTATACGTGTTGACATTGTTGAAAGAGCGGGATTACTTTGCTTATGAACTTCGAGGAGCGATTCAGGAACGGTTTGGTGTTGAAATGGCTTCAGTGACAGCGTATGTTTTGTTATACAAACTAAGGCGAGACGGACTGGTTCAGTTGAGTGAAGAACGCCGTGAAGGCAAGCGCCCCACTCGTAAATATTACAGGATAACAGATTTGGGTCTGCAAACTCTCATTGAGGCTAGGAAGTATCTTCGCCTTCTCTCGAAGACGTTGAATGATCTTCCAACTTAGATAATGCCCGGTATGCCGCAATTGTCCTTTGGAACACGGTTATGTGAGCTAGGATTGCGATAAGAATTACACCATATTCCAACCAATAGATGATACCGAAGTAACTTGGTGGTGGAAATAACAATCCAATTACTGTGAGATATTGTAAGAGAGTGGCTACCATAAGTATGATCAGTCGTTCAGGGCGTTCAGCAATTCCTACTCCTAATTGTTGAACACCTGCAGCCTCTGCTCTAGCCCGTGTATAGCTCACAAGTAAGCTCCCAACAATAGTGAGAATCCCCCAGAAGGAGGAAGACCATCCACCTAAAATAACTCCTATTAGAACGATAGCATCGCTATAACGATCACAAACACTATCTAATACACCACCAAAGGCTGTTGTCTTGCCAGTTGCCCGGGCAACCGCACCGTCGAGGGCATCAACGAAGCCGGATAAGAGGAGGAGAAGTAGAGCTAACGCCAGTTGTTGTTGAATATACATCCACGCTGCAAAAGTTGCCACAATAGGTCCGAGTAGAGTAAGAGCATTCGGTGGAATTTTTGATCGGGCAATGACTCGAGCAACAGGTGTAAAAGCTCGTTTGAATTGATCTTTGATACGTCCTATCACTGATTTCGCTCCGTTCGAATTGAGTATTAGCTTGTGTGTATTTCATTATAATAAGTGTCTTTGCCTTGATTGCACAACTCGAAAGACTGAAAAGCTAGTATTAAGGAAAATAGCGTATTGGAAATAATGGACTGTTAATTTTTCTGGGAGTCTGTGATACCGTTATGCAAGAGGACCTCCGAGAAGTTGAGTATCAACCAATTCCTGTTCGCAGTTTATTGGTTGAGATGAAAGACCTCAGTGAACTCATGATAGATCTCGCCTACTCAGCTGTAATGTTCAATGACAAAGATCTTGCTGAAGAAGTTATGGAAATGGAGAAGCGTGTGGATTATCTCGGTTACCTGTTGCAAATGAACGCTTCTTTAGCTGTTCGTGACAAAGACGATGCCGAACAAATTGTCAGCATCATGAAAACCGCTTCTGCTGCGAATAAAATTAGCGACGCGGCAGCCGACATCGCAGGGCTGGTCATACATGATATAGGTATCCCTGGAATCCTCTGGCTTGCTGTGAGCCAGGCTGAGGAAATCGTTGGACGGGCGACAATCCTAAGCAAGTCCATCTTGATAGGGAAGACCCTAGCCGATGTGAACCTCGAAGAAGAAATTGGCTCCGACATAATCGCTATTCAACGTAAAGGCTTGTGGACCATCAATCCACCTGAATCCTTCCAATTCGAAAAAGGTGACCGTGTCAGTGCCCGAGGCTCCAAGGAAGGAATAAGAAAATTACAGAGGTTAGCTGCTGGTGAGCTTGAAGAGATTGCTTAAAACACCCAAAGGCGAGCAAACCCCCGAAGAACGCGTTCTTGCGATGCTCATCCAGATGAAAGATACCTCTGAATTACTCATCAGCTTGGCCTATACTGCACTCTTAACAAACAACAAGGAAATCGCAGAAGATATTTTTGAACTTGAAGAGAAATTCGATCAGTTTCATACTGATTTTGAACTTAAGGTTTTAAGATTAGATCTTCCAGAAGGCGAAGAAAGACGCAGGCTAGGTCTCATTCGATTGGGCGTGGCTGCCGAAAATTTGGCGGATGCAGCAGCTCAAATGGCAGAAATTGTACTTCGGGGTGTTGATGTACACCCGCTCATGAAACTTGCTCTTCAAGATGCTGATGAACGAGTAAGCCGACAAACGGTTGAACCCCACTCCATCTTGGCAAATAAGACCTTAGGACAATTGCGATTAGAAGATCATGGAACTCGTATCTTTGCTGTGAAACGAAATGGGTATTGGACTTATGACCCGAGAGGGCGATTTAAACTTCTTCCAGGCGACATTATTTATGCCGGTGGTTACAAAGAAGCTGTTGAGAAG
This sequence comes from Candidatus Odinarchaeota archaeon, assembly GCA_048885185.1. Taxonomy (GTDB): domain Archaea; phylum Asgardarchaeota; class Hermodarchaeia; order Hermodarchaeales; family Hermodarchaeaceae; genus Hermodarchaeum. The sequence goes on from JBHLQC010000029.1 coordinate 4,514, forward strand.
CTTGAAGAAGTAGCCCGTGGCGACCTTCAAGAACTATAGGTCAAGTTAGCCACAGAAATTTTATGTCAATCCTTTAATGCAAAGGCAAAACGTAATTATATCGGACTGGATGTTTCACGAGGACATAGGTGAACTCAACAATGGTTGAGAAACGAGATCTCATTATTGTCGGTTGTGGCCCAGGCGGCATGACAGCAGGGCTGTATGCTGCACGAATGGGTTTAGAAGCTGTAATTTTGGAAACTGGTATCTGTGGTGGTCGGATGATAAATGCGTGGCAAATCGAAAACTATCCCGGGTATGAAAATATTAGTGGAGGAGATCTCAGCATGAAGATGAAAACGCAGGCAGAACAAGCGGGGGCAGAAATCCGGGAAATGACCACCGTAGAGAAATTCCAATTCTCTGAAAATACAAAAATTGCAGTAACTGCTGATGGAACGGAATGGCATGCTCCTGCCATGATACTAGCAATGGGGGCCTGTGATGCAGAGTTGGGTGTACCAGGGGAGACCGAATACCATGGTCGAGGCATCAGTTACTGTGCAACATGCGATGGCCCATTATTCCGGGGAAAAACTGTTGTCATTGTTGGGGGAGGAAACACCGCGGCTATGGACGCCCTATTCTTGGCTAACATCGTTCAGAAGTTGTATGTAGTTCATAGAAGAGATAAACTACGAGCAGAACAAGCCTATGCTGATCGATTAATCTCCACCCCGAATGTAGAAATCTTATGGGATACTATTCTACTTGAAGTCCTTGGCGAGGATATTGTTACTGGAGCCAAATTACGAAACAAGAAGACAGGTCGTGAATGGGTTCAGGAAGCTGATGGCGTGTTTATCGCTGTTGGATGTCAACCGAATAGTACCTTCTGTGAACCAGCAGGTATCCAGCTAGAAAAGGGCGGTAATATCCTTGTGGATGCAAATCAACAGACTAACATTCCTGGAGTATATGCTGTGGGAGATATTACTGGAGAACCGCGACAAATTGTTCGAGCGTGTGGGGATGCCGTTAAAGCCGTCACTCATTGGTTAACCGTAAGACCAACTGAGTAAAGTGTGCACGGAACCACAAGGTTTTAAGGTGTATCATGCGGTGAACGTCGGTTAACCTGAATTTGGAGGAACAATGCTTGCGCAGGTTCAATAGAGCTCTGATTCTTGTGTTTGCTATTCTTGTAATGGCAAACCCAATAGCCGTAATGGCGGCACCCACAAAACGAGATGTCATCGTCGGGTTTTCAGTTACCTGCATTGATGCTTCGGGAGGCGCCGTATTACACCCAGGAGCAACCTTACCAACGGTTTCAAACACCTTTTCCATTGCTAATGTGTTGAATACAACAGATGCTTGGATTGACGCCGATCTCCTCCTTCCATTTACAGTTCTTAAAGAAAACATATCGGCTTGGGTACAAGACCTGCAAGTTACTGAGGTTTCTGATCCAAGTATTGGGGGATTTCTTGCGAATTCTCAAGCTACGAATGCAACAGTAATTGCTAGTGGTTATGCAGTTAGCATCCTCAACATGGTTAATGGTACAATGGAGATTAATAGTACGATTCTCGTCGACTTTATTGTAAGTCTTCAGCGAACGAATGCCACCGAATTCCCTGATACGCTGGGGGGTTTTGCTGATAGTATGAACAGTACCGCTACCGTGGCAGCGACCTTTTTTGCTCTTCAAATTCTGGATATTTACGGCGAGCTAAGCCAGATTAACAGTTCTCTCGCAATCGCATGGTTGAATTCCAGCCAAATTCTAAACCCCCCATCTTCACCTAGCTATGGCGGTTTTACGAATGGTTGGAATAGTTCCACGGCTGATTTACAAACAACGTTCATGGCACTCTGGAGCTTAGAAATTCTTGGCTCTCTCTCCGTCATCGATCAGACGGCAGCGGTTAATTATATTCTCCCCCATTATCGAGATGACATCAATTATCCTCAATATTACGGGGGGTTTGGGTTAACTCCAGATGACCCTGTCGCAACTCATTTGGCTACCTATTATTCCATAGCAGCTTTGCAGATTCTTGGTGCAGATGACCAATTATCAGCTGATGATATTACGTCTTGGATTCTCAGCACACAAACTCTTGACGGAGGCTTCGCTGATTCTTCTCAGCAAACGGGATTTGCACCTCAGACAAATTTCGCCGTTTCTTCGCTAGCTGCCCTCGATCAACTGGAAACATTACTGCTCCCAGTCAGTGCAGATCTTTACGTGTTTCCATGGTGGATTGTGGGAATCGTAGTAATCATCTTTATCATCGTCCTCTTTGTGATTGTTGCTCGTCGATCAGATTGGTTCTAAAGCAGTTGAAGAACGCGCACCCTTTGACCACGACAAAGTGGGAGGAAGGTTTATTAAATCGTCAACGGGTGAGTCCTTTTTGAGGCGTAGACTGTGAGCGCATGGACAATATTAACAGCTGTTCGCGAAGACCCTGAAGTTCTCCGTCGATCTCAACAACGTCGTGGCCTTGACTCAACTGTGGTCGATGAAGCCGTCCGATTAGATACAGAATGGAGAAAAACGCGTACAGAATTGGCTGAATTTCAGCGTCAGCGAAATCAGATTGCGAAAGAAGTTGGAAAGGAGAAGGATAAGGAGAAAAAAGCTAAACTCATTCAGGAATCCAAGCAACTTTCTGAGAAGGTCTCAGCAGGAGAAACACGACTCGCTGAGTTTGAAACTGCACGAATGGAAGCCTTACACAGTATTGCCAATATTGTACATGACTCTGTTCCTGAGGGGATGGATGAAGCAGAAGCACGTCCAGTAAAATACGTTGGGAAACCTAGAGTTTGGAAAGAACATGTTAACCAGTTCATTGAATCTTCACAAGAACTCAAAGCCGAATATGAGGTCGTAGAAAAACAGCCTGAAAGCCATTATGATATCTCTGAGCACTCAGGAATGATTGATACTACTCGGGCAGCGAAGGTTGCTGGATCTCGCTTTTACTATCTCATTGATGATATTGTCTGGCTGGACCTTGGATTAGCTTTGTACGCCTTAGATAACATCACACAACGTGGCTTCACTCCAATAATGCCACCAAACATGTTGAATCATGCCGCCTACAGCGGAGTCACAGATATCTCAGCCTTCGAGGACTCCTTATACAAGCTTGAAAACCAAGATCTCTATCTTATTGCAACTTCAGAACACCCCATAGCCGCTCAATTCATGAACGAGGTTTTAGAGATTAATGAACTCCCGCTCTACATCGCCGGTTACAGCCCTTGTTACCGGAAGGAAGCGGGAGCCCATGGAAAAGACACAAAGGGAATCTTCCGAGTTCACCAATTTTCCAAGGTTGAAATGTTCATGTTTTGTCTGCCCGAAGATTCATGGAATCAACATGAAAAGATGATATCCATCGTAGAAGAGATTTGGAAACCCCTTGACATTCCATTCCGTATAGTAATTCTGCCTAGTGGAGATTTCAGCCGTGTAGCCGCAAAAACCTATGATCTCGAACTTTGGATGCCATCCCAAGGCAGATACCGCGAATTCGTTTCCGCAAGCAATTGTACAGACTACCAATCCGTCCGATTGAATACTCGCTATGCAGAAAAACGAGGGCACCCAACCAAAGGGTTTGTCCACACATTGAACTCCACCGTGATCGCTACTACTCGAACCATAACCGCGGTTCTTGAAAATAACATTCAAGAAGACGGGCGTATCCTCATTCCCAAACCACTGCTTCCGTATTTGAAACCCATCGAAGCAGCTCCTGATAAATACCTCATTCCAGTTCATATGAAAAAGAAGTAGCGAGTCAGTGGTGAATGTAGTTTAGCTTATATTTGCACATCCAACATCATTAACGACCGCTAAAATTATTAGACATCTCCTCCCATTGGCTGAAAACAATTATTAACACTTAGAAGTAAGTTACCCTGTCCGTTGGGGTTGGTGACCTGCGTGCCTAAATCATTAGTAATGCTCCGTGTCGTTGATACTGGCGAAATAGTACAGATTACTGATGGTGCGCCAGCAAAAACCCACATGAAAGCTGACGAGGTTCTCATTATCATTGATGATGATTCACGCCTCATCTGGATTTGGAAAGGAACAGAAGCTCCTGTGCGGAGAAAATTCATAGCAGCCCGACGCGCCTCGGGCATCCGAGACCAGCGAGGGCTAGTATACAAAATAATTTCAGAGGATGAAGGGCAAGAAGACTCCACCTTCATGGAGGCGATGGGTCAGCCACTCTCAACCAAACCTGATGAAGGGATAACTTCAGCACCTTCCGCACCACCACAAATGCCACGAGAACCAACACGACCTGTTTATGAAACACCACCACCCTCTCCAGTTCAGGAAATATCCCCAACCGAGTATAGGGAAGCCGTAGTTTCAGCCACTAGGAGACCTGAGCGACAACACGTTCAAGTGCCCCGTCCTCCTTCAGATATCATTGAACAGGTTGAACAACTTGAACCAGTACCTGGCTTCCGACGAGAATTCGTCCTGATAGGATTTGATGCCTTCGGAATCACCGAGGAAACTACCAGTGTCTTAGGAAAGAAAACTGTAAAACACAAACTCCAGAGGATAGACACATTGCCCGAAGGCACGGTCTTTGCTCAGGGCTATACACCACGGGTGGTAATTAAGGACGGGCAAGTGTTAGCGATTGAATTCCTCAAACACTTGGAAGAAGAGGAATACCTTCACGAGAAACCTTCCATGAAGGAAGAAATGGCGCGACAAATTACCGAACTCATAGATGCGTCGAAAAAAGAAAAAACCGGTCAGAAATCTTGAGAGAAAAATGTGAGGGGACACAATGCAGCAATTTGCGATGAGCGAAGAGGAAGCCAAACAATTGGCGATGTATCTGCGTGAGATTACGCTGTATACCGAACTGGAAACCCTAGCTGTGGTCACCAAAGCTGGACGAAGAGTAGCGTTTAGCTCAACCAAGGGCGTGGATATTGATCCGGATTTACTCTCTGCCATTTCCGCCGTTCTATTACAAACCGGAATTGAAGCAGTTTCCAAACTGGAATTCGAACCACTGTTTGAACTAATCGTCCGCGGTGAAAAAGGCATTATCGTTGTAACGGATGCAGGACCATTAGTGTTGATTGGGGCCGGTGTGAAAATTGAATCCCTCGGTCACGTCGTATCTGTCTTTCGACACTTTGGTCGCGAAATTGCCGGTTTATTCGCAAAAAAGTGAGTATTTTTTCGAAGACAGCCCCTATTGCTGAGTGATGACCGTATATCAATTTCTAACTATTTGTGATAATCTTAAACGTGTCCCTCGAACTGGGTGGCTCCTTCGTGGTGTACCTCCCTCTTCAGCAGAAAATGTGGCGGCCCACTCTCATACCATGGCAATTCTTTCATATTTATTAGCCAAACAAGCCGGCGAAGAAATCGATGTAACACGGCTGCTTCTCATGGCCCTCATTCATGATTTGCCCGAAGCCATAATTGGTGATATTCCAATCAGTGCTCAGCGAGCGGATTCCTCTTTCCGTGAGGCGAAGGAGAAAGCTGAAAACGCAGCTATGGAAATAATTCTAAATTCCCTCCCAGAAAATATCCGTTTTCAGCTACAGAATATCTGGAAAGAATATCTTAGCGGCGAGACGCTCGAAGCGCATCTAGTGGAGGGAGCAGATCGGCTGGCCACAGCCGTTCACGCTGTGGAATTAATTAAAAGCGGATATCCCTCAAAGCGATTTATACCCTTTATCGATCATGCTGAAGCGACCTTGACAAAGCTTCAAATTGCTGATGTTGCGGATTTGATTGGCAAACTTCGTCAGGAATTGACGAATAATTCAGAAGCATCGAAGCCATAAGCCTGAAAAAACTTACAGGGAGAAGAAACGTTTAAGATACGCAGCTGCTGAGAAACCGAAGGAAGTAAGGACAATGGCACCAAAATCAAAAGCCCCCACTGAAAACCCGGAAAAGATACTTAGACGAACTCATTACTCAAATGAGTTATCGCCTGAAATGGAAGGACAACAAGTAGTCATTGTTGGATGGGTGCAGCGGATTCGGAAATTAAGTAAAATCAGCTTTCTCATCGTTCGTGACCGAGAGGGATTAACCCAATTTACGTTGCCACATGCAAAAACTGCACCAGATCTACTTTCAATTCTTGATAGTTTAGACAACGAGTATGCTATTGCTGTGCAAGGACAAGTAAAACAAGAAAAGCAAGCTCGTCGGGGTGTTGAAGTTATCCCGGACAAGATAGTGGTGGTTAATACAGCTCCCCCAACTCTCCCATTGGACACTTCCGGAAAAGTGGAAGCGGATATCGCCACCCGGTTTGATAATCGGGTTATCGATCTTCGACGCCTCGAAGCTCAACTCACATTCAAGATCCAGCATTTCACAATAGCTCAGATGCGGCAGTATCTCGAAGCCGCTGGTTTTCGTGAAATCCATACCCCCAAAATAGTTGCAACCGCGACAGAGGGAGGCGCGGACCTATTCAGGGTACAGTATTTTGAGAAAAAAGCCTTCTTGGCTCAAAGTCCACAATTCTATAAGCAATTATGTTTGGTGGGCGGATTTGATCGGGTGTATGAAGTCGCCCCAGTTTATCGTGCTGAGAAACACAATACGCCACGCCATTTGAATGAATACACAAGCTTCGATTACGAAATGGCTTGGATTCAAGATGAAGAAGATGTCATGCAATTGGAAGAGCAAATGCTTCATGAAGTTTTCACCTTTGTAAAACAGGAATTTGCAGAAGAATTCGAGCAGTTAAAGGCTGAAATTCATGTCCCAAAGTTGCCGATTCGCCGTATTGAGGTGCGAGAAGCTATTGAATTGCTTAAGGCAGAGGGTTTAGATCTCCCACCAGATTCAGATATCCCGAGCGAGGGAGAAGAACTCCTTTATCAACTTGTCAAGAAGGAGACCGGTGAAGAATTTTTCTTCCTCACACGATATCCCACGGCAATTCGACCCTTCTATACCATGCCATTAGAAACTGATCCTTCACTAACGAGAGGTTTTGACCTAGTGTATCGGGGAATGGAAGTGACCACCGGAAGCCAACGAATCCATCAATATGAACAACTAAAGGCACAGCTGAAGGCGGCTGGACTGAAACCAAAGACCTTTGCATTCTATCTCGAGCCCTTCAAGTATGGCGCTCCACCCCACGGTGGGCTAGCCATTGGAATGGAAAGATTAACCATGCAAATGCTTGGTTACACTAACATACGGGAGGCTGTTCTTTTTCCAAGGGATCGCACACGATTAGTCCCCTAATGAACAGAATCAGTGTTATTAGGTAAGTTCAAGAAGTTATTCTTGATATTGTAGTGTAGGTGTTTCTATGTCAAAACCGAGTGATCAACTCACTGCCTATATGCAAAAGAAGGGAGAGAACCTGGAAGAACTAGCTGACCATCACGCAGCAATTGGTGAAGTTAGTGAGGCAAAAGACCTCTATGCTCAGGCACGGGCGATGTATGCAAGGATAGAAAATCAGGAACTCGTATCCCGAATTGATGAGAAAGCAAAGAAACTGAAATAAGTGTTTTTTCGAGCTTGTGAACCCTGTTAGAAAATGCTAATGATTCGCGTTGTGGGTTCACTGCGAAGTTGAACCACAATATGATTATTATTACTTTCCAACATCAACTGATCATTTATTGATAATTGCTTATGGAATGACACATCAGTTACGCTATCGGTATGTGTGAAAATGTAGTTGAAAGTATGCTGCGAGTTAGGAGTGGAAATTGCCTCATTAGAATCAAAAATTACCAGAGGGCTTTTGGTGTTAGCGTATCGTAGGCAGAGCCATCGGAGAAGTTGGGGATTTAGGGGGGGTGGATCGACCATGAAAAGAGGTGGCATCCTGTCGTTGTGTTGCGCCAACAATTTTAGTAGTAGTAAATTTGTCTTGAGTGTAGTTAGGGGCCTATCATCTCCTGAGATAATAGTGGGCAAATAATGAATTCGTGAAAGAGAAACATTATCGAAATTCGAATCCATCAACTCTTGGGGAAGAGCGGCAAGAAGCCGTTTGACCTCTAAATAGATTTCCTTGTGTTGTTGATAATATGGCAACGTGGTTTTCAGATAAGCAAGGGAAGGCTTTGTAGAGGTGAGTAATGTTTTCCACATGATGACATGAAGGAGGTTTCGGGCACTCGGTGAAAGAGGGGCGAACTCTTCGAAGAGGCTAATTAGGATTGTGATTTGCCGAGAAGGATGATTGCCTTGCCCAAGGGTTAGCGTGTTAAACGTGATGGCATCAGTTGAAACATCGAGATGCCAAAGGGGACTTTCACAGACTTGATCTTCAAAGTCACTTGAGTCTTGCCCCTTAATGACCAAGACAGGGATTTGCTTTTCATCACACAGCTGGATAAGGAGATTGTAATAGATGTCTTCGGCGCGAGAGCCGATAACAAGAAGGTTAGTTAAATCGTGGAACGTGAGAGCGAAGGGATGTGTATGTTGATTTTGGATTAGATAGCCGAGGTGGAGTAATCCGTTCGTTCCTGGTGAGTCTGGGTTGGAGTGAGTGCTTTCGTCCGACAAGTCGGTTCCCCATATGCTTTGCAGTTACGCCCCTTTTTTTAGGTATTCGTGATAATCTGTTAGAACAGACAGACAGGCGACAGAGAGGTCACTGAAACTAATCCGTGGTTTTTCACAGCTTGCCGTTTCTTATTTAAACCAGAAGATGCCAATGCACAAGCCATAGAGGAAGCCACCACCTATGAATCTACGAGCATTTATTACCATTATGCGTCCAGCTAATCCCCTCTTTGGGAGTCTTACCGCCATCATTGGGGTATTGACTACAAACACGTTTATCATTTCTAACTTGATGTTAGTTCGCTGGACAATTCTGGACCTACTCATTGTCCTAATTCTAACCGCGCTATCCTACATTTTCATCGCAGCAGCAGGCAATGTAATCAATGATATCTATGACCTAGAAGTGGACAAAGTGAACCGCCCTGATCGACCCTTACCAAGTGGTCAGATGACTGTGAGACAGGCAAAAGCATGGACTGCCATTCTCGTTCTCTTAGGGCTATTCTTCTCGGCGTTAACCATTCCATATTCTGCGATTGGTATCTGGACCCTAGCTATTGTAGGGCTTTTTGCCTTTGTAGGCCTTGCTTATGCAGCAAAAGGGAAGGTCATGGGGATTTGGGGTAACTTCACAGTGGCTATAAGTTTCGCCTTTGGACTTTTTTATGGATCGCTAATCGTGTGGCCCAGTATCCCACTGGTTGTCTTTGTTTATTTCATCACTGCTGCAAGTGTTCTCCAAGGTCGTGAGGCAATTAAGGGGATAGAAGATGTAGAAGGAGATGCTCTTCGAGATGTCCAAACAATTGCCCGGAAATACAGTGTCCGGACAGCCGCAATATTTGCTGCTATTTGTAATATTGTTGGTATTATCAGTTTCTTTCTTCCATGGACTGCTAATGTGTTGGGTCTGAACTGGACGGGTCCACTGTATGTCATTCTGCTGATTCCTGGTTCCGCTTGCGTAGCGGCTTCTGCAATTCTAATATTGTTAAATCCTTCAAAGAACGCATCACGCGCAAGTTTCTCTGATAAAATCGGTGCGTATCTTGGATTATTGAACTTTCTGATCGGAACAATCATCATCTGATAATTGGAGTGGGATTAAGGCTGCGGATAGCTGCAACGAGTGACATACACTGGCCCCAATACCAGGGACTCTTCATTAAGTCGCTCCGGGAACTACCCTCCAAACTAGACCTGTTTCTTATTGCTGGAGATTCGGTTAATAGGGGTGGCTTCCGTGGTATGGCGCCCCTAGTCGAAAAACTTGTTGAAGCTAAACTCAAGTGTCCTGTGATTGCCTGTTTTGGAAACGACGATTACGATTCGATCAAGGACGCCCTTCGTAAAACTGCAGGTGATATGGTTACGTTTCTCGATGATGAACTAACGACATTTACACTTCGGGGAAAAACGGTTGCAGTTGTTGGAAGTCGTGGGGTCTTGGATCAGCCGACTTTCTGGCAAGCGCGAAACGTTCAGGGGATTCGGGAATTATATGAAAAACGTGTGAAGAA
>JBHLQC010000030.1:0-13923 GCA_048885185.1 Candidatus Odinarchaeota archaeon
ATTCGCTATAGCGCATCCCGTACAAATCAGGTTTTTCGTCATAAATCAGCGCAGCCACATCGTCTGGATTTAAACCCAAAGACATAATGACATTTTTGAACTGCTGCGCGATAACGCCCCAGTGATGGCGAGTAAATTTCTTCACTACTTATCCTTGTGCAAAATTCCAAGTGCTCTATAACTTGGTCCATTCAAATTTTCTGAGTATTGGTGTCACAAAAGAGGAAGAGGGAGTCGGAATATGCGCGGGGGCTAGTCTTGCTGGTGCTAAACCCGCCATGCTTATCCAAAGCACGGGTCTGGGAAACATGATCAATGCGCTGTGTTCATTAACAATCACATATCAACTACCATTATTGGTTCTGGCTAGCTGGCGTGGGGTGTATAAAGAAAAGATTGCAGCGCAAAAGCATTTGGGCAAGAGTCTACCCCAAATCCTTGAAGCCATTGACAGTAAATATCATATTATCAAGACGCGCAAAGATCTCCCAAAATTCCAGAAAGCTGTGAAAACCACATACACCAAAAACTCACTTCAAGTGGTTTTGCTAAGTCCTCAACTCTGGGAAGAAGAACCAATACCCCAATTTGAACAAACGGATTCCCCCTCAGTTGGGTGTACACAAGAGACCATCCTTCCTCCTGCTGAAGGCTCACTCATGCGACATGAAATCCTAGAAACCCTCACTTCATACATAGGTGAGAAAATTGTTGTTTCAAATATCGGGTTTCCCTCCCGTGAGCTCTACAAGATAAAGCATCAATCAACTAATTTCTATATGTTAGGCAGTTTAGGGCTTGCCTCGTCTATAGGGCTTGGAATTGCCCTTTTTTCAAAACGGAAAGTTGTCGTGGTCGACGGTGATGGAAGTCTTCTATCAAATTTGGGTGTGCTAGCTTCTATCGCTCAAACCAGTCCCTCCAATCTCACCATTCTAGCGATTGATAACAGTGCACACGGGTCCACTGGAAATCAAGTTACACCAACCGCGACATGTGTAGATCTAGCGCTAACAGCCAAAAGTCTGGGAATCAACAACGTAACTCGAGTTGCCTCCCGAACAGAAATCGTTGAAGCAATTTCAAATCTTGGTAAAGGGCCCAATTTTGTACATGTAATTGCGCGGGCTGGTAATGCCCAGGTTCCCACTATCCCCCTAACTCCTATTGAGATAAAACAACAGTTTATGCAAGCCATTCGATAGCACTCTATTGGTCCAAGTTAAGTCCAATCGATTTAAAAATCTAGGATAGAATGATGCACTGAACTGCAACTCTCCTATCATAACTCACCTCATATGCCTGGAGTATTCTTCAATGAAAATTCTCCACTTATCCGACGTTGGCTTACCTGATACACGGGTCGAGCGTGCAGCATTACATGCTCTTCAAAAGGGCTGGAAAGTGATTTTTGCTGGAGGAAGGCCCGTCGAATATCAACTCTTCAATGTCTTCAAGAAAATCCATTATCGTCCATGGCAACCTTCTGAAAAAACAGGGTTCCCACGTACTTTACAAAACCTTCGGCGTTGGGTTAAGCGGCTTATTCGTGAAGAGGAACCTGATTTGATACATGCACATGATCTTTTTGCAGGCAAAGTAGCTCATGATGTGGGGCATCCCTTTGTCTATGATGACCATGAAATTTGGGCATCACGAATTTCCTATCAGGGTTCTCAAGCGTTAAAACGGGATCGCACTTTACCCCGTCGATTAGCAACGTGGTTTGCTTTGAAAACCTGGCGTAAATGGGAACCAGAGATAATCCGAAGTTCTCCAGTAATCACTGTAAGCCAGGAAATTGCTACTCTCTACAGTCGAATCCAACCTCAAACTTTCATCGTTCCAAATCTTCCAACCCAACAGGAAGTCGAGATGATTCCTCCCAATCAAAATAATGATGATGTTTTTCGAATTGCCATGGTTTCCAGAGACAAGTGGCCTCTTAGTGAACGTCCTGATCGAGAAGCACTTCAACTTTGGTTGGATAACCGACTCGGTGCCACTTTAGTATTCATCGGACCAAAAGCAATTGAAACGGATGAGGTTGAAAATCACGGGTTTGTCAGTCATGAAGAAATGCTTCGAATTTTCAGTACGTGCGATGCTGCACTGCTTGGACAGTGGACAGATCTTCCGGTTTACTCCTTTCAGAACAGGTTTCCACTTTTTCTACACGCAGGTCTCAAAGCTATTGTCCCAATCAAGGATGTCACTGAAGTGAATTTCTGTCGAGAATACAATGTGGGCTGGTCCTGGAGTTCACCTGAAGAATTGAAAACAATCATCCAGAGACAAGTTCGCGACTACTTTGCTGATGTAAATGGTTGGAATGCTGAAAAATCAAAAGTACGTGAAGTGGCTAAACACCATTTGTTATGGTCACATTATGCCAATCAACTGGAAAAGGCCTATGAAGCGGCTTTATCAAACTAGTATACCGAAGAGCTCCCTTATTCTCCTTTTTCAAGAATATCTACTAATATCGGAATTGAAGCTAAACGTGCAATAATCCATAAATTCGAACGTCCGCCTAGAGTTCCTCCCCGTCGCTTAAACACTTGTTTGGCTAATTTTGTTAGTCTGGTAGAACGACGAACAAATGTTTCTAGTCGGATTGCTGTTTTACTTCCCAATTTGATTGGATTATCTGGAAGGTTTTCATCCAGTAATCTTTGTCCCTCTTTGGCATTTGGGAATGCCCATTTATTGTATCCTTGATTCCACCAGGTTAGGATATTGGGTAAAAAGCCACCTTTCGTTCCTGCCGTTTTTCCAAGTTCAATAGTTGATGGAGGAATAAGATTACTACTTCTAAGTTCGTCCCGGATCATGACTTTCGTTTCTTCACCTTTGGTCTTTAATTCCCTGGGAAAAGATCTGAATTTTCCGATTACCTCTGGGTCAAGGTAAGGATAATGGAGTTTAAATCGAGCATGCTTGCTCTCTTCCGCATTAATCCAGACAAAATTGTAATTCGCTTCCTCAAACTTTTGACGTTCAAGTTCCGCAAAATCCTCATCAGAAGCCCACACATGCGCCTCATACCCTCCGCACAACTCATCAAGACCAAGAGCGGAAAACACATGCTCCTCATTATTACTAATCTGTGCAATGCGGAGCTTATGAGTTGTAAAACCAACAGGAGTCATAGCATTTTGGATTGTGGTTCTAAGCAGACTGCAATGGTGCTCAAGGGTCATGTCTTCCACAACCCAATTGCATCCCACATGGTCAACCGTAGTTTTCGCATATGGTGTTTCGTCACTCCCTTCAAATCGGAGGGTATATGCAGTGACATTTTCTGGTCCAAGCAACTCAGCTGTTAAAGCTGTGAGAAGACTGCTATCAATACCTCCACTAAGCCACACTCCTACCTTCTTGATTTTGTGCTTCGTTACTAGCCGTTTAATGGATTCTCGAATTATGTCAAATGGGTGCTCAGTCGTAGGAATTGGCTCTGGAACCTCGTCCCAATCTAAGGTACTTTTGCGAATTAGTCCTTTAACACAAGAGTTGGGAAAAGGTAGCTGTCCATCGCGGACAAAAATTGCAATGTTTTCCCAATCAGGCTGCATTGACATAAGAATCGGGTTTAGAGTGATAAGTTACTCTTCTTGAACTTTTCTATAAAGAATACTACTGAAATTTTTCTATGAACAGAACTGATTAGATTTCGCTTATCTTTTCTGCCCTCTTTGCGGTAATTTCTGCGGTCTTGGCGAATATATAGGCTACAGGTTCAATGCCGAAATGGCCTTTGTCAATGATGACATCAAACGCAGCCTTATGGACAAGTGCTTCAGTGATTGCTGTCAATAGGGCCTGATCTGAATCTGCTTCAGTTTCCAACTGTTTTCGAGTAACTTCGATTTGACGAAGCTTCAGTTGATCAAATTTTGCTTCCATTCCTTTTGAATATTTTATGACAATGGCGGCTTGTTTTTCTGGATACTGCTGTTGGACTAGAAGGAGGATTTCACCTAGGTGCTTTGAGGCTCCAAATTCTGGTCCTGTGAAAGTGTGGGCACGGTTTTTATGAACACTAATTCGACTGGGGAAACCTGCTACGTCGTAAACAGTTACTGCACTAGGTAAGCTCATAACAAGTTGGGATTGAACTTGGGGAATTATGTTTGGAAAGGTTGAAGACGCGCGTAAAATTTCCATACCTTGTATTAGATTCTCTAATATGTCTGAACGAGGATCTGGGGCGATACCTCGAATGCAAACCTCACATGTTTCTAAGTCAGGGTTTTCGATTCGGTGCAGCCGACATAGTAGACCTCCAATTTTCTGACTTTGACAGAAAACACAAAGCTGTACGATACTTTCGTCTAATGGTTGCCTTTCCTTTGACAATTTTTCAGCAAAATCTCTTGCTGCCTTTTTTACATCTGAAGTGTAGTACTTTTCAAATCGATCGATTTGTTTTAATCCTCTTGATACGCTGGCCTGTGTGACCCCAAGAGCCTTAGCAATTTGATTTTGAGTAAATCCATACTCGGTAGCTAGATGTTGACTAATTAAGGCCCGAAGCGCAGGCAATAATTGATTCGCCATAATTTCGCAGGGTGGGCGCACAGACTAGCACCTCCTCCATTGTTGTATACGCCTTCACCACAATAGCCCTGACTAAAAGAGTTTCCATCTCAAGTAGCCTGGAGATAACGTGTCAGAGTATCCGTGGGTTCTGGGAGGTTTTGTTGAATGGTAGTACATAAAGTTTCAAACACTAAATTGACACGCATACCTGTTTTAGCTGAACAACTAACAAATCCTGCAATGTCATGTGTTTTGCAAAAGCTATGAATTTCCAGACGCGACACACACGGTGAAAGATCCGCTTTGTTTCCTGCTAGAACAATGGCGTGACGATGAGAGGGATGGGCATATCGTTGAAGAAGATTGAGCCAGGATGTTCCCTCTGCCAATGAATTAGGTCTTGTTTGGTCAAATACTAAAATTACGGCATTTGCGCCAGAACAAAATTGTGGCATGAGAAATCGGAAGCGATCTTCACCGCTAAGATCCCAAATGCTCAAATTTAGTGGGCCCGCTTCCCCATAAACGATTTTCTGAGCAAAGTTAACACCAATAGTTGGCGAGACATCGATGAAGTCTTTGAAGACATATTTGTGTACCAAGCTAGTTTTTCCGACCTGGCTAGCACCTGCAACCAGTATTTTGACTAGCGGTGCGTGGATTCTTGCCACAACACTTTACCTCTTCCTTGTGGTTGCATAGACCCTTATAGCCTCCACATCACTGGTGAGGTACTCTTAATGAAGATACTATGGTACGCGTCTATGTTTCCGAGATCTGGAAGTTGAATATAAACAGTAATTTTAATCACGAGGGATGATTCCTATAACGTGAATCAACAACAAAGGGCTAGTTCAAATTAATTGGTGGTTGCGTGAAAGCTTACATCGCAGGAAAACCGCTTCTTAGCACAACGGATTGGCCATCTTCTGTTTGCTGTGTGGTGTTTTTTACAGGCTGCAACCTGCGGTGTAAATTTTGTTTTAATGGACCCCTACTAAAGTTTGATGATCAAAACCTGATTGATTTAGAACTAGTGTATGAAGAATTAGACGAGCATCGGTATCTCATTGATGGAATATTAGTAACGGGTGGCGAACCGACGTTACAACCTGATGCACTTCATGCAATTGGCGAATGGACACATAACCAAAATCTGAAATTTGGTATAATGACCAATGGCACAAAACCTGCTGTTCTCCAGCAATTACTTGATGCAAACCTTTTGGATTATGTGGCAGTGGACATCAAAACCGTTCCCAATGAAAAGGAATACGCTCATATCACTCAAACCGAACATGAAATTCTTCCTCTAATTAACGAAACAATTACCCTTCTCAAGTCTTCAAAGATTAGCTATGAATTCCGAACGACGCTCGTTCCTTCACTAATTGACAAAATTTCACAACTAGAAAAGATTTTGAAATGGATTGGTAAGAAAAACTATGTGCTACAAAATTTCCGGGCAATAGATACAGTTCTCGATCCTAACTTGAAGACCGTCTTTTCAATGGAGGAACTTGATCAGTTACGGCAATTCGCAAAAAAGAAGCACATCCTCACAAGATTCTAACCGTTCTTTTTTCAGCTAAGGTTAGCTGTTTTTTCACTAAAAGTTAAACGATGAACCTCTAGATATCCTATTTAGGGTGAACTTTATGGCTTCATGGAAGGTCTCTCTAGTTGAAGGTCCTGAACGAGTACTATATGATATCCAACACACCCTCGGGCAATACTATGAACTCCAGCCAGGTTGGATTCAAAAATTACAATCCCAGATTAAAAAGCATCAAACCTATCAGGTCCATCTTAACTTGATCAAATCAGTTCAAGGTCCTCAAAATGCAACGCTACTTGCCCCTTTCCTCCTCCTGTTAGTCACAAAGACCCAACTTACCGTCACATTCCTTGGAGAATTAACGGAAGACGATACCGGGTTTATTATTGGAATCTGGCCAAAGAAATTCCAAAAAATCCTAGCTAACGACAAACAGGCTATCTTGAATTTACTTTACATCCTTGTTGAACAGCCACAACTGGTTCAGCAAGTTGATCTTTTCTTTTAACAGAATTCAACGTTTTGCTGAACTCAGATTAAAGGCATTTCTACTTCCGATTCAATTGAAAATTTGGCAGGAAAAGAAATCTATTTATGAGTGGATTCAGGGGTGTTGCGCTGGAGACTTCTTACCCGTGCTTGCAAAGCCGCTTTCTTCAATAGATGATGAGACCTCCTACGGAACGTTCCGCATTATTAGTGTTGAACAACGCCATGAACGCAGTGGTCGTTCAGTGATGTTAATTGACGGTGAAAGTATGGGTGAAACCCATACCAAACTCCGGAAACGTCAATTTACTTATCTCATTCAAGGATTCACTGAAGAAATAGCGAAGGTGGGGTCTTGGATTCTGAGTCCCCGAGACGATCTGGGTGTCATATTAGAAATTAATGTACTCAGTAAAAGAACATCGAAGAAAAAAACAATGAATCGTCTCGCACTACGTGTGCGGTTTGAAGATTCAGGTACCATTCGGTTAAACGAAATCTGGACATTTTACAAAGAAAGACCCCTTACTCGTCCGATGATAGAAAAATGGCAGAAACGCATGAGTGAGAGTGCAACCCAATATTTCCGCCATGTTCTTCCAGGCGTCATCGATTCCTTGTTATTCAAGCCAACTGATTCAATAAATGGAGAACAGGTAAAGCAAATTCGGCAAGTCCAAGATCTTATTTTACGTCGTGCAATAAAAATCGCAATTGCTCAAGAGAAGGTGAACTTGACGAGTACTCAGCTTGTTCGGGCTACACAAGAGATTCTCGCGCTTTTTGATGAAAGCTAGAGCACATTACGAAAGGTTTAAGAGTTAAGTTCTCACGGCATCCCACACAATGATACTTTCGGGGGGTAATGAATATACAATTCTGCCCGAAGTGCGGTAGCTTATTGCGTCCCGGGAAAACCAAGGATGGAAAACCTCAACTCAAATGTTCGTGCGGATACAAATCTTCTGCTAAGCAAACTGAGGGATACAAAGTCAAGTTTCCAATTCGACACACTGAAAGGGACTATATTGTCGTCGTCGAAGAAGATGAAGCTGATAAAAAGAAAAAGAAGCGTGAAATTGATGAGGATGAGCGTCAGGAAATGCTCGAACTAATGCTTGACTATTTCCCTGAAGATTAACATTCAGAGTACTTGCTTCCTTTATTTTCATATTACACTCTCTATTCTGCCAGTGTATCCGAAGAAGAAAGTATGACTAGCCACTTCTATACATAGAAGGGAAGTGGACGGTAACCATGTTCTTGTGAAGCTTGTTCTTGGGTTCGTGCTTCTTTTGCCAAGTCGTTTAGTTGGGCTTGAATTATTGATCGATTGTTGATTAATGGTTGGATGCTCACATCCACATCAAGGAACCGATTAATAGTTGAAAGAATGCTTGCTGCGGCTTCTGGGTCGGGATTTTCTGCTGTGGCTGTGACTAGCAAACAATATCCATCTAGATGACGGATTAGGCATTCATTTAGAATCGCTCCTGCAATGCCTGCAACAAGCCCTTTTTGTACACGAGGAACAGCATACTTTTCCAACTCAACTAATAGGTGGGGTTCGGCAGCTCCAAAGACTTCAGGAGTTTCTGTTCTCTTTTGGACTGCGACACCTTCTAAGCAGACGACCTTTTTGACTCCCTTCTCGGTTGCCCAATCTAGGACTCGGGTGGCAACAAAGAAAATGGTCTCCATTGGCAGCGGGACTTCAGAAATTACAGCTAGTAATTGGCCATCTTTGCTAGCGTGGATTCGAATAGGAAGTCGCAAGACACCGCCAAAAAATGGGGTGACTGGAGGTATTAGAGGTGAGCGAATTGCCGCAATCAATTTCATATCAAGACTTTCAATCATGCGCCCCGCAGCTATCATTCCAACCAGACCCGGTCCTGGGAATCCTATTACAAGAATTGGTTGCTTTGCTAGTTCGACTTCTTCACCAGTTGGAACAATCTGAATAAAAGGCTCATCAGTTGAAGGTTCTTTTTTGGGTGGTGATTTTGTCATATTTTTTTGCTCCTTTTCAGTCTCAAATTAGCGTTATTTATTTTCCTAATATCGTTCGGCTTTCACCCTCGTTGTTCTTGGAGCCAAGCTTGAATATTGGGATCTTGATATCCACAAGTTGGGCAAGTGCTTTTCATTACTCGAACATTGGTGATATTCACGCGGGTCAGCAGATTGAAGCACTTTGGGCAAGTAAAGTGTTTCTCCCCACACTTTTCACACTGGCGTACTATTCCCTCCGCTGTCCATGGGATAGATCGTCGCATCCATTCATCGGTTACGCGACGGAAGTTTGTACCGCCACATTTCTGACATTTCATCTCATCGGTTGCCATCTATACTCCACCACTTGCTCGTTAAATTTTCCTTCTCTGATAGAGAATAAAAGAGTCGCCCTTGTCCTTATATCATTGAAGTGGTGTTGCAGATTACTAAGAAGATTGAACTCCATTAGCTCGGACAGATGGTTGGCGGATATTCGACGGAGCTGTGTAAGAGCCGTTCCAAAGAGATCCTCCGATTTGTCGATGCCGGCGATGTAACTCTTCTCTTTTACCCGCATTCCATCCAGATACATTTTGATAGTATCCAGTAATCCGGCTAAACCAGTCAATATCGGTTTCTCCACACCGTGGACAGGATTCTAGCAGTCCACCCGCAGTGTGATGGCAGCGTTTACAGACTGATAAATCACGGGTATAACTATAGTACCCGAGTTGAGTGTTTAACGCAATCCGGCGATTCAACTTGTCAAGGGCTTCAGAATCAGGAGCTTCCTCTCCCAGAAAAATGTGGAAAATATTCCCTCCGGTTAACAATGGAAAGGCTTTCTCTTCAATGGCAATTTTTTGAGCCAATGAAATTCGAGCGTCATATCCAACCATGAAGCCGTTTGTATAATATGCTGGAACCGCGGTACGACCACTAGTTTCGAGTAGGTGTTGCCAATTAGTAGTATCTCCCTTGACAACCTTAATTGCTTCACCATTATAATGAAGCAAATCTAAAATCGCCAGTCGTGTTGAACACGATTCAGCCGGTGTTCGTGCCACAGCAAATGGGAGACCTGTTTCATTAGCGTATTCGGATCGAATACGTTCCATTTCAGCCAGGACTCGAAGTCCAAATCGAACGGAGTCTTGGCTCTCATGTAGCTGATTGTTAGTATGATGTTGAACCATTTCATTAATGCCAACGAACCCAAAAACCGGTGACATGTTCATAACATCAAAGAGTGGCGGAGCTTCATTACCATTCCATCGTGGCTGTTGCATCAAAAATGGCAACATTCCGTTTTTCATTTGTCGCTCCATAAATCGTCGCTTGATCAACAACACTTGTTTTGCCAACGCCATTTGACTTCGTAATTTCTCTAACAAAAAGTTGTCATTACCATTAGCCAAATAGGCTAGCCGCGGAAGATTAATTGTCACAACTTGAAGACCGCCCATGGCGAAATGGGCCCCGTCTTCAAACATCACCTTCCGCATTAACTCCTCATCATCTAAATCCTCAGTTAATCTGAAAGCGCAACATTGGTAACAGTCCACACCATCTTCGCCACGCCAAGGAGGTATGACATTATCAAAATAGCTGCTACCAAATTTTGCGGAGAGTTGAGAAGCAAGAAACATGATTTCATCGTATTCGGTTTTAGTAAGGTATTCACGACGAAGACGAATTTCGGGCTTGGGGAAGGTAAACATTTTGCCCCAAGCGTCACCCTCTAGATAGATTTCTAGAAGGGCTTTCATGAAGGTTCGTGCTTCTTCTTCATAGTCTCCATAAGTATCAGGACCGACTTTACCTCGATAGACAACTGGGGCATTTCTCCAGATCTTTGGAATTCCTGCCTCAAGCTGAATACTAGAAAAGACTAGCTGTCCTCCTCTGGAGACATAAGTTTCGTTGGCTTCGAAGAGGAGTGTTTGAGCAAGCTGTTCAATTTCTCGAGGAGTTTTTCCGCGGAGGTATGGCGCCAAGAATACATTAAAATTGAAGAGTCCTTGGCCACCGGCGCTGTTTGTTTGCCCGGCTGCAAGAACTTTGATGAGGTGCAAGATAGCCACCGTGGGGTAACTCGCTGGTTTCGCAACTGCTGTCCTTTCACCAAGCCCATCACACATCAACCCATATTTGAAGAAATATCGTGCATCGTAGTCAGCACAGAATGGACGGGTACCAAAGTATTCGAGGTCATGTATATGTATATCCCCTACCAGGTGAGCATCGGCAATTTCAGGTGGAAGCGTCAAGAGATAGGCCTCTTTGCAGAGTCGATCAGCAACTTTCTTGTGTATTGTTTCGGGATTTGGTTGCATATTGGCATTTTCTTGTGCTTCGTATCCATTTCCACCGATGATGTGACTAAAGTCCCACATGGGAACCCCAACGCGTGTTAAGGCGTTGCGATAGACTGCAAATCGGGGATCTCGTTTTGCCTTTTCGAGGAGGACCTGATTCTGAATTTCTCGGATAAGAGGTGCACTCACAAAAGGGAGTTGCATTTGCTGAATGCGTTTCTCGACTTCTTCGGCGACAGCCCTGGCTTCAGTTTGATTGATTGAAGGGATATTGAAGTTTTCCTGTACCAACATGGTTTCCCGAACGAGTGCATCAACAATTCGCTGGCGATTCCAACTTCGGATTAACGCATCGCTGGTCCGCACCATGGGCATTCCAGCTTCTTCCTTTCGAACTGCCTGAATCCAACGATCTAGTGGTACGGTTTTTCGTCTCCGGTCTTTGAGCCTCCTCTTACGCCGTGCCATGATCGTTACTCCTCAGAAATGTAGTTAGTGTATCCTCGTTGAGACGATTATTGGCAAATAGGTCAGAAGGATAAAGAACATTATTTCCAATGACCAGAGCAGGGGTGCTGTAAATGTTAAGCATGAGTGCATCAACTTGGGCCTCAGGCTCCTCTACCATTCGTACTGCATGCTTAATCTTGTTGTCTTGGAGATATTGTTTCAATACCTCACACCGAGGGCAATTGTTGCTCGAAAAGACAACACAAACCAAGAAGTACCCGCCTCCTATTCCATTTCACGTCATTCCATAAAAATCCTATTTTAAGTCGGCACCGAATTATTCACCTTTTCGTCTTCACAGTTAGTTTTTGATTTCAGGAATTCCATTCATCGAAGGATTCTGAACACCATCTCGCTGCACTCAAGTTAATTCTCACAGCATCTTTTGTCGAAGAGTAAAAAAACTCAACACCTCTTGGGCACTAGTGACATTCGAGTAATGAATAGAACAGTGCACTCAAAGAATGTGTAGAAGTATTGCGCGCGCAAAATCAGAGTGTGCCTAGCCGCTCACTCGCTCTAGGTAACTATGATAGTTCATCCCGCAAGTGCGGTCACACAAATGCCTTCCTGTCATCGCGTGAGCGACCAATGGATTTTCAGCTTATCGATGCAAATAAACCTGTCGATGCACAGTGGTCTTGGTATTAAGACGTGGGCTATCATGACCAACGAAACACTGACTGATTACACTCAACAATTGAAAACGATGCTTACGGATACTATCAGTTCATCGTTGAAATCACAAGATGATTTTGGGGTGCTCTTTTCTGGAGGATTGGATAGCAGTATCATTGCGGCAATCCTAGCATCACTTTACTCAGAGGCTTTCCCTCTTTTTGTCACGGGAATTACCTCTGCAAAGGACATTCCTCAGGCCCGATTATCTGCTTCTCATCTTAATCTCCCTCTTACAATACGAATTTTTACACACGATGATGTGAAAGAAAAACTCAGCCAGATTCTCTCAATCTGTGGAGTAGTTGATCTCTTGCACGCAGAACTAGCGATTTCTTTTTTCTTTGCAACAGAGTGTGCGCGTCAGAATAATGTAACCACCGTTTTTAGTGGGCAAGGAGCCGATGAACTCTTTGGAGGTTATGCTAGACATGAAAGGTGTTTCATCGAATCGGGAAGCGAGAAAGCATCAGTCGAAATGCTTTCTGATCTTAAGAAGCTTCAAGAAGTATCACTTCCTTGTCTACAAGCTGTCGTAAATCATTTTGGATTACAACTGGTCACACCCTTCTCAGACACGTCTCTTATCGAATATTCTCGTAATCTGCCTTTTTGGTGTAAATTGAACCTATCTTCTGGCGAAGTTGTCAGAAAACAGTTGCTGCGTCAGTTGGCGCAAGAACTGGGATTTCCTTCTCAAGTTGTGAATGCTCCAAAGCGTGCGGTCCAATATGGCTCGGGAGTTCATCGCATCTTAATTGATTTGGCCACTGAATACTGGTCTGAAAAAGAACCTACATTATCTGCTCGGAAAGCAAGAAGTCATACACGCATTAATCAATTCTTGGCTCAAATTAACGACGAATAATTACTAAGATACCTACGCGCTAATTTTTCTTGGAAGCTCATCTGAGTAAGCGTTGAACTCGTTTAGCCACAGAGTCAATGATCAAGGATATTACTCCCAAGGGCGTGCTTTTGTCAGTAATTATGGCTAGCACATTTGCGGTTCCAACACGTCGAATGAATAGATGTCCTTTTCGACACCGCATCATCAAATCCATATGCTTTCCAATTCCTAGCTGCATAGCCGTTTGCTCAGATAGAGAACCCAGTGAAGCAATCGCGGCTGCAAGCTGAAGCTTCTCGGTTTCTTCCTTTCCCATTAACACGACAAGAGGTAATCCATCCGCTGTCATTACAGCCGCACTAAAAATTGAAGGCTCACTACTCACAACGATCTCCAAATAGTCCTCCACCTTAGACAACGCGGATGCATCAGTAGGCGACTGCATACATCTCTCCTGCCAAAAGAACGCTTTTTAGTGTTTCCAGAGCTGACTTAAAAAACAATTCTTCGGTCTAGAATAAAAGCAGGGTTAACTGTTCATGATTGTCGATTTGCCAATACTTTTATTAACCACTCTCAATTGTCCATGTCCAACCTCAAGGCGCGGTGACAACGGTGTCTGAAAAAACTGCCAAATCAAAAACAAAGACCACATCCAAAAAGGATACTAGTAAGTCTAAATCCACCAGTAAACCGAAAGCAAAGGCGAAAACCACGAAAAAGCCTACGACGAAGAAGACTCCGAAAAAGTCTACAACGAAGAAACCTAAGAAAAAGCGTAAAACCAAAACCGCCGTGGAGGCAAAACCAAAAAGAACACGTCCCCGAAGGTTACCCTTGGAAACTCCTGTCAAGGGCGTTTTAATGAACTACCAACGAGGATCCGTTCGACAACGAAACCAGTATGGTTTGATTCAGATTCAAGGTGTTTCTTCGATTTCGACGGCTGCCTCCTATATCGGGCGATCTGTTATACT
>JBHLQC010000031.1:0-13410 GCA_048885185.1 Candidatus Odinarchaeota archaeon
CCATTACTATGCCGGGTTTGGTGGTGGACGAAAAAGTGTCCTCCCTGCTGTAGCAAGCCGAAAAAGCATTAACGCCAACCATGGAATGCTCACTCACCCCAAAGCGTTTTCAGGCAACCTTGACGGGAATCCAATTCATTTAGACATGGTTGAAGCTGCTAAACTTGCACGTACAGATTTCATTGTGAACTTTGTACGGAACACCCACAAAGAAATCGTATCCGCCTTTGCAGGTGATCTTGAACAAGCGTTCTACGAAGGTGTGAAACTTGTTGATGAGTTGGGTCGAGTTAAAATTAAGGAGAAGGCAGATATCGTGATTACAAGTTCAGGTTACCCAAAGGATATCAATTTGTACCAGGGCACAAAAGCGATGGTTCATGCTCTTGGAGCGGTTCGGGAAGGGGGCGTGTTAATTGCCTTACTTGAATGCCGTGAGGGAATAGGGCATAAGGTCTTCGAGGAGTGGGCCCACAAGTATCGATCATACGATGAGCTCAGTCACCAAGTTCAAACGAATTTCATCATGGGGGGGCATAAGATCTTTTACATGGCTCAAGGTGCAAAACAGGTTCATCAATACTTGATATCTGAACTTGATGCAGATGAGGCAAAAGAGTACTATTATGTTACCCCTTTCAAATCAGCAGAAAAAGCCCTTAAAGCCGCGTTTGACCAAGTGGGCAAAGATGCCACTGTATATGTAATGCCCCATGGTCCTGACATTCTCCCTACCACTGAATAGCACTGTTATGATATTTGAATCAAGATAGTGATTCATCCTAGAAGAGGAACGGATTCGGAAGTGGGGGAAGTAACAGGATACACAGCAGATATGATGCAACACCGACAACTTTTCGCCAATTTGAAACAGGTGAAACATCATCAACAGGCCCAGGATGCTGTCCTCCAAAGAGGAAAAATGCAATCATTGCCATAAACCAGTAGCCAAAGATGAAGAGGATGAAGACTCCGATAAAGGAAACCAATCGATGGTATCTTCCTCCAACTAGGGATCGGGATACATGTCCTCCATCTAATTGACCGATTGGGAAATAATTGAGGGCAGTGATAAGAAGTCCAACCCAACCTGCAAAGGCAACAGGATGAAGATACGCATTATACCCAGGAGGAACGCCACGGGTCATGAAATCCCATATCCAGTCAAAAAGGATTGGTGTGGGAAGTTGGCTTAGTGGTAGATTGATGGATTCTAAGAAGGCTAGGAGTTGGGCATATTCAGTTGGGCTTAGAATGGGACTCAACGAAAAACCAATCACGAGAACTATTACCGAGACGACGAATCCAGCAAGTGGACCACTAATGCCTAAATCGAAGAGACTGTCACGATTTTTGGGGGGAGACTGTTGGACTATTAGTGCCCCAAAAGTGCCGTAGGGGATCCCTGGTATGAAGTAGGGTAAGGAAGCTTCAACGTTGTGAAGCTGACTGACTCCATAGTGACCAAATTCGTGGAGTCCAATGATTGCTAGGATGGCGATGGAATAGAGGATCATCACAGCAAAGGGGTTGTAGGGAAGCCCCCAGAGATTGATGTAAATATACACAAAAGGCGCACTCGTTGCAAAATACCAACCAGCATATAATACCGTAATCAGAGTAGCAGCGAAAAGGATTAAGTTCATTACATAATTACTGGCTCTCTTCGGTGGAGCAGCGGGTATAAGTTTGAGAACCGTACTTTTATCACCTGTGCCCTCAAAGAGTTCAACTTGACGAATGACAGCAAGTAAATTATGAGGCTGCAATCGTTCAGTGAGACGTGCTGACCGCTCCTTGATTTGCGGATCCACCTCAATTACAAAAATCGGTAAATTATCATGCACATCAATGTAGGCGTACTGAACCACGAACTCTTCTTTAACAATGTCGCGAAGTTTTAAAAGATAAGCATCCGGGATAAAGGATTCTGTACTTTCTTGGGTTTTCTCCGTAGAGGGTGGTGTTTTAGATGTGCCAGGAGATTGAGGTGGTTCTTCGGACAAACGGTTCACCCAAAAACTCTGAGCACGCCTAAGAGACAATCCACAAAAAGTTTTCCAAATGATTACGTGAGTAACTTTTAATTGTACAATTGTACGGAGTCTATTAGCTGATTTCATTGACTGAACTTCAGGGTTTCGTTATACGCAAGGCAGAACCTCCAGATATTTCGCAGATTATGCAAATTAACCTTGAAACCCTGCCAGAAAATTATCCTGAATACTTCTTTCGAGAAATTTACGATCGCTACGAAAAAGCATTCCTTGTTGCTGAAACCGAAGGGAAGGTCATCGGGTATATTATGTGCCGAATGGAAGGCGGTGTTTCGAATTTCGGGCTTCGCTGGGTTCGACGGGGACATATTGTGAGTATTGCTGTTCTTCCTGCTTTCCGACGACACGGCATAGCTTCGGAATTGGTGAATAATTCTATGAAGGCTCTAAAAACAGAGTACAACGCGAAGGAGGTTATTTTAGAGGTTCGTGTTACGAATCTTGCGGCAATCAGACTTTACGATAAACTAAGATTTAGCCGAATTCGTACACTCCAAGCCTATTATCGTAATGGTGAAGATGCCCAGTTAATGGCATACAAGTTTGAATAGCACCAGAGTTATAAGAGCCATTTCTAATTTTCATAACCGACTTAGGTTTTCGAGTATTATTGTATTAGAGGAGAGTAACTTCTTGAAATTAACAACTGAAATCATCGATGTTGACACCGGTGGCGTCCTTAAGATTCTGTTAAACCCTGTTGATATTACTCATCTCGCGATGTTTGCGGGAGAACGAGTTCTCATTAAATATAATAACCAAGAGACTGTCGCAATTGCAGAATCCACATCCTTAGTCAATCAAGGAAAAGTGGGGATTCTCAATGAGGTTCAAAGGGAACTAGGCGTAAAAGAGGGGCAAAATGTTGAAGTTCTAAGTGATGTTAAAACAACCTCCGTTTTAGCAATCAGGAAAAAAATGGATGGTTTACCCCTAACAGGAGAGGAGATTCAAGCCATTGTTGAAGATCTGGTGTCAGGACGCCTTGCGAATATTGATGTTGCGGCATTCCTAGTCTCAGAACAAATCCTTGGAATGTCTCTTGAGGAAACAGTTCATCTTACACGAGCCATTGCAGAAGAAGGAGAACAAATAGATTTTGGTGGAAACGTGTTTGATAAGCACAGTATAGGTGGAGTGCCTGGTAACAAGGTGTCACTACTTATTGTACCAATTGTTGCAGCTGGTGGACTTTTAATTCCAAAAACGAGCAGCCGCGCTATAACAAGTCCAAGTGGAACTGCAGATACTATGGAAGTTTTAGCAGATGTCGAATTTGACGTGGATGAATTACAAAAGATTGTGAAAAAAGCAAAAGCAGCTATTGTGTGGGGAGGTTCATTGAATCTAGCTCCGGCTGATGATCTTTTCATACGCGTTGAACATCCCCTACTAATCGACCCGCGCCCTCAGATGATTGCATCAATTATGGCGAAGAAACTATCAACGGGGATCCAACATCTTGTTTTAGATATCCCTACGGGTCAAGGCTGCAAGGTTACCACTATGGAGGAGGCGCGTAAATTGAGCCACGATTTCATTACTGTAGGAAACGAGTTAGGGATAAACGTTCACTGTGCAATGACCTACGGAAGTCAACCAGTAGGTCATGCTATTGGACCAGCTCTCGAGGCAAAAGAAGCATTGGAAACCCTCATGGGAGGTGGACCTACGAGCCTTATTGAAAAATCCACTGGGTTGGCAGGTATTCTTCTAGAAATGGGAGGGCTAGCAGCGAGAGGTGCTGGACGAAAATTAGCTAAGGAAATTTTGGCCTCTGGAAAAGCGTTAAAGAAAATGCGTGAAATCATTGAGGCACAAAATGGAAATGCAAACATTGAACCTGGACAGATTCCCATTGGAGAACACACATTTGATCTCCTTGCGCCTTCTGATGGATATGTTGCAACACTAAGTAATCGGGCTTTAGTGAGAATTGCTCGGGCCGCAGGTACACCCAAAGTACACGGCGCAGGACTCTATTTACATGCTAAAGTTGGTTCTCGCGTTAAGGAAGGGGATGCAGTGCTTACTGTATATGCGGAAACCGAAGGAAAACTGAGTGACGCCATCAACGTAGCCAAAAATTTAATGCCATTCACTGTGGAAGGAATGCTCCTGCACACACTAACAGACACCGAACAATTCCGATAAAACCAGGTAAGATGCCGATGTCAGAACCTCAAGAACTTGAAGATTCCCATATAATTTCCAGTGCTCATGAAGTCCACAAAGCCTTTCATATCTCGCGACGAGAAGTATATCTCGCAATTGCCCTTTTCATCTTCTACCTTCTTTCACTATTTGTTTTTCAGAATGTGTTTGTTTTAATAATTGGCACATTGGCTTTAGCCCTCTGGCTTACCTTTCGCGCCTCGCACTTCGCAATTGATGGTATCGAATCGCTGGGAGCCTTTGCCGGGCTTAGTGCCTATTTTATTGGAGTTCTCTCATCACTAGCATCCAATACACCAGAAGCCGTTGTCAGCGCTTTTACGGCCTGGCGTGGTTTTATCACCCCTAATCCTGATCTAGTCCTTATTGCTGTTCTAAGCGTTGTTATGGCAGCAGGATTTAATATCTTGCTCTTAGGCTTTGTAATTGTCATATCTGCCCGTAAAACTGGCTTCATTGATGTCCCTCGAGAAGTCATCGAAGATGACGCAGATTTAATCCGATGGACCATTGTTGCAATGGGTTTGCTCTTTGCCTTTGGTATTCTTCATTACATCAACGAACTTATTATTGGAGCTCCAATCACTCTCCAGTTTCTTCCATCGATTGCTGGATTTATGATGGTTATTTCATATCTTCTATACGCAATTTATGCAGTTAAAAAACCAGAAAAGGGAGATAAGGTAATCCCCGCACCACGGCATACTAAACGAAATTCAGCTATATTGTCAATTCTAGGATTTGTAGGAATATTCATCGCAGGATATTTACTGGCAGAAGCTGTTGAAATGACCTTTGAGTTTGTACCGTGGACAAGTATTCCATATCTTGACGCTCAACGAATCGTAATAATGGCAATTCTCATCGGGGCTGCAGGGGCGCTTCCTGAACATGGCATTGCAATCATTGCAGCAACTAAGAGTAAAGCAAGCATTGCAATAGGAAATACTTTAGGTGGAACAATACAAGTTCTGTTGCTCATTGTGGGTAGTGTATCAATTTTTCTTCCCCTTCCCTTAACCGCCGCAGTCCTTCTCCAATTTGCCACAGCAGCTGGCTCTCTATGGTTCTTGATACGGGCTATGACAGATGATCAGAGGGTTGACATCTTTGAAGGTGCGATGATTCTCCTCATGCAAATGTTTGTCTTCGTCATCGTGTTGGTTCCCATTTAAGATAACCGCAGATGAGATTCCACGGTGTTTTATCTTAACAAACTCTTTTAGGTAATTGGGAGAAGTTCTAGGATTAGCTCGAGAACCAATTCGGCGGGAATGATTTGACATTCGAGAGTATTGAAGGGTATATGGCGCAAATGCCTGCCACTATCCTGTCGCGATTAGGTTTAGGCACTCCTTCTAACCTAGTTCCAGGTATTGATTTATCCACTTATGACCCAACAGAGCGAATAGTGATCGTTCACTTGGATAATTTCGGATTGCTCGAAGTAGTGCTGCATAAACCACAATTTTTACTTAAAGAAGCGCGCCAAATTCTCACCCTTGATACGCCGAATGGTTTTGCAGCAAATGTCATCGATGAGCTAATACATGGAACTCAACAGGATGGATTTCATCTATTTTCCTATGTTATGGACAAAGGCAAATCAGCAGTACTTGTGGACCGAGAAGAGCAACGAGAAACCGCAGGCTCCGCGGATTTCCGTTCAGCGGATTCAGATATGCGTACATACATTGAAACCGCGAAACTTCTGAATCGATCAGATCTTCTGTACATTCATTTCCTCGATTTCGACACGTTGTACAAGGAACATACAAACCGTCCACCACTAGAATTAGCTCAAAAGCTGCTTCATCGCACAGATCGCTGGCTTCTTGGCTTTTACAAGCAGGCTCGTTCCAACACGCTTTTTCTTATTCTCGGAAACCAAGGGCAACGGGATTATGGTTTGAAGTACGAGGGAAAGTATCAAAACTGGGCTCCCGCTAATGTTCCCATCTGCCTCGTCATCTTTAAACCATCAGGAGAATAAGATTAAACATGGATACTGAAACAGAAGATTCTTCGACCGAAGATGAAGAAGAATTTCAAGAACCTTTTGATCAGCTTGCTACTATTCTTTTCGTTGTATTTGGTGGTGCACTAGGCTACTTACTAATTGCTTCTGGTTATGGACTCTATCCATTCATTGTGGTAGAACCAGTTAGCTCTCTTCTGCCCACATGGGATGCTGTCATTACCTTTATCGGACTTCTAATCATTATGTTTCTAGGTCTAATTGGTGGATTAATTCGGATGCGCTATTCAATAGTAGTTGTGGGAGTTATCACGGTAATTGCGGTATTTGTGGTAACATTCTATGCGATGCTAGCAATAAGTCAACTTGTGGTTCCTCTCCCACCGTAACCTTCAAGATAAGTCTATAAGCCTGATAAACCATCGATGGATAGATTTGGAGATACACTTCCTATGACCCTTCTCAAATTACTCGAAAAAGATTCCCTTCGATTCCTACTTTTTGGTGGAAAAGGTGGAGTCGGAAAAACCAGCAACGCTGCGGCATCGGCTCTTTGGGCCGCAGAACATGGCCGTGAAACCCTAGTAATCAGTACTGATCCTGCACACAGTTTAGGAGATAGCTTCGATCAAAACCTCAGTGGAGGAGAAGTAATTCCCATTAAAGGAGTAAAGAATCTTTTCGGTATGGAAATTGACCCGCGAAAAGCCTTTGAACAATATCGCGAGATTACTCAACAAGGAGAGGCTGGAGAAATGGGGGGAATGATGGGACTAGAAGAATTCACTGACATGAACGCCCCCGGATCTGATGAAGCCCTAGCATTTTCGAAGGTCCTCGAATTCATCCAAGAATGCGAATATGACCTTGTCATTTTTGACACAGCACCCACTGGACATACTTTGCGGTTGTTAGGTTTACCCGAAATGCTAGACAGCTTTTTTGGTAAACTCATTAAACTCCGCCTCCGATTCAGCAAGCTTTTTGGTCGCATGAAATCCCTGTTCGGTCGTGGTGACGCAGAGCAGGATCAATCACTCCAAGAGCTTGAACGCCTCAAGGAGACCATTTCAGCCTCACGTGTTGAGCTCAGTGATCCCAACCTGACAAGCTTTGTTATTGTACTGATTCCTGAAGCCATGGCAGTATCTGAAACTGAACGTTTGTTACAGGCCCTCTATGAATTCGAAATCCCTAGCAACCATATTATTGTAAACATGATTTTTCCTGACATCCCTGATTGCAGTTTTTGCCAGTCTCGAAAAGCGATGCAACAGAAGTATCTTAATACAATTCATGATGTTTATGATGATTTCACAATTACAGAGATTCCTCTATTTCCTCAAGAAATTCAAGGCGTTCCTGCACTGAGACGGCTGTCAACTTTGCTGGGTACAGGCGCACTTCCTGATAAAGGTGAGAAGTAATGAAAAAAGGTAGCAGAAACTGTTTAATTGCATTGTTCTTTCTCATCATCTTAATTGGAAGCGCCGTCCTTAGCTTAATTGCCCTGAGCATTCCACATCTTCCATAGCAGGCAATAGAATTGAGCAAAACTTATTAAGCGACGGAGGATGCCGTTAGATACCGACTGAAAATTTTGAGGTGCCCATAATAACATTCCGATGCGCTAAATGTGGAAAAACACTCTCCTGTCCATATTGCCAAACTCCTGTTCCCTCAATGCCACCTAGTAACCGCTGTCCACATTGTGGAAAACCATTTGCCACAACTCTACCTTCCAGTAAATGCCCATTTTGTGGCGCCAGAATAATGTACAAAGAACGCCCTCAAATCATCAAAAAATTAACTGCTAAATAAGCAAAAGCCAACACAAGAAAGTAAGCTAGAACATTTTCTGATAAGGTTTGGCGTAAGCTTTTATAGTTCAAATACGCAACTCTCATACCACTATAATTAAACGAGGCGTATAATGTCAGAAATTTGTCCTATTTGCAGTTTGCCTAAAGAAATTTGTCGCTGCCAAGAATTAGCGAAGACAGAGCAGCGTATTAAAGTGAGCGTTGAGCGGCGAAAATGGGGACGAGAGGTCACTCTCATCGAAGGTATTAACAGCCGTGAGATATCCCTGTCCGAATTAGTCACCAAGCTGAAAATGAGATGTGCGTGTGGTGGTAGCGCTAAGGAAGGCGTCATTGTCCTTCAAGGCGATCATCGTCACAATATCAAGGGTATCTTGGGTGATTTAGGATTCCCATCCGATAACATCGACATCGCTTAATGCTGCATGTCAAAGCTATTTCATGTAAGATTCGACGCTCTTCCCCACGTAGTCATCTACGTAATGTCTGAATAACACCATAATGAGGTTGAATTCAAGGCTACCAATGGCTTAAAAGAGGATAGAGGAAAGCTTTTTGTGGTAGAGCTCAGTTCAACCATTCTTCGTGCTGGGACACTGTGCCGGGATAATACTAGTTGAAAAATCAACTGCATCCCGAAGGTGTAAACTGGTAATTGCCCAGGCGCAATGGTAGCATTGAAGCCTGTGGAGCCCCATTTAATGTGATGGGGTACAGAAAGCTTTAGGCCGGGGTTCGAATCCCTGTCCCGGCACCATTTTTCACTATAAACGTGGATAATGAGAATTAGACAAACGAAACGAGTTGACAAAAATGAAACGCGGAAAAGAGCTAGCGGTTGGTGGATTTCGAGATTTCTATCCTGAATTATACCAAAAAATCGACCGTATATTACGAGCCTTTCGAGAAATTCCTCAACTGTTTGGTTACATTGAATACGAATGCCCAACAGTTGAGCCTTTACAATTGTATCAACTGAAATCAGGAACAGAATTAGTTGAAGAGACCTTCAAAGTAACGGACCGAAAAAATCGACAATTAGTCCTGCGGCCAGAAACAACGCCTTCGCTAGCTCGAATGCTCGCAGCACAACAACAATACTATCCACGTCCCATCCGCTGGTTTTCAGTTTCACGCATATTTCGCGACGAAACCCAACAGCGAGGCCGCGTTAAAGAATTCTGGCAACTCAATGTCGATTTACTTGGCACTGAAGATATCGGAGCAGATGCTGAAATCATCAATGTATTAGCTGCGATTATCCAAAGCCTCGGTTTTACCGCTGAAAATTTTGTAATCCGTATCAATGACCGCCGCTTAATCCAAAGCTATATCGAATCGCTGGGTTTGACTAATTATCTTGAAATAATACGTATATTGGATCGTCGCGACAAACTCTTACAAGAAGCCATCATCAATCAACTCGTAGAAGAGGGAACACCAGCAAAGAAAGCTGAGGAAATCGCACTCACTCTACGTCATTTCTTTGTGGAAAAACAACAAGAGCGACCAAGACTCCCCCGTTCGAAAAAGATTGATGAGATCATAGAGAAGCTTCCACAAATTCAACAGAATGCACTTATCGATGCCCTTGAAAAAAGCGGGATACCAAGAGGAGTTGCAGTCCAACTTACTGAATTTTCATCAATAAAAGGCACTCCGGCAGAGTTTCTAAAATTAATCGAGAAAGTTGAATTAACTAAAGAAACCAAACAGACCCTTGAACCCCTAAAACAGTTAGCAACTCAACTTGACGATTTGGGGCTAACAGCTTGCTGTGAATATGATGCTAGTATTGCACGAGGATTGGATTACTATACAGGCATTGTTTTTGAAGCATGGGACCGGGGAATAGGATTGCCGCGCGCAATTGCAGGTGGTGGTCGCTATGATGACCTTGTGGGAATTCTTGAAGGGCAACCATTACCGGGTACCGGATTTGGATTTGGAGAAACCGTAATTTTTGAACTTGCTGAAGAGAAGGGCCTCCTCCCACCACCTGAACCAGCAGCCGATCTCTACATCGCACCTGTTTCAAAGAAACAATTAGGCGATTGCCGCCAGATAGCCACACAACTTCGTACAGCGGGAATTCGCACTCTTTTCAATGGTTTCACCTGGTCCCTCAAAAAATACCTCGATGATGCAAGTAAGAGACAAATTCCTTATGTAGCCATTGTAGGACCCCGAGAGCTCGCAAAGGATGCAGTAAACCTCCGTGACATGAAAACCGGAAAAGAAAAAGAAGTGAAAATTACGAAATTAGCTGATTTCATCCGAAACGCTTTAAGCCAGTAATTATTGAGCCGAATTTTTTGCTAGGATAATTTAAGGAAAGCGCTTTAATAATAGTAGGATATTTTATCCTACACCAAATATACCAGGCGATCACTCCTGAGAAAACAACTATTCGTTGGAACCACAATTTTTCTCATGCTCTTTTTGCCAATGTGCATTAGGGTAGATCAAGTATGCTCTTTAAATGGGACAGCTCTTTCAGCCATGGCATCGAATGTGGAACTAACTATTGATTACGGAAACTCCTCAGAGAGCATATATTCTGATCTCTCTGGGTTAACAGTATTTGACATCCTCAATCAGACTACAGCTGTCACGTTCATAGAATTTGCATACGGAAAGTTCGTTATATCAATAAATGGCGTTGAAAACAATGCCAATCAAAACGGGTTCTATTGGCAATACTGGGTCAACGATGAACTTGCCCCTATAGCCGCAGATAATTATGTTCTCTCAGATGACGACCAGATTCTGTGGAAATACTGTGCCCCGGAGGAAACGTCCACTCCGCCACCCACCGTTAATCCAGATATGGTGTTAGGAGTCGGCTTAGTTGCGTTTGTCAGCATTTTCATTATCCTCTTGGCACTATTTGTTAGTCGACGAATGCGGTGAAAAAAGAATGCGTTCAAAAAAACCTATTATCCTGAGCTGCGTTTTCATCTTTATCCTGTTGTTAGGAGCGGTTCATAAGGTTCTAGCCCAGGAGTTAGCTTACTCTCCGGCTATAACGCCTACACCATTTTTCACTAAAACTGTAGAATGGCGGATTACAAATGTTACCAGTGAAGTAGTAGAATGGGGATTTGGTTCAGGTGCATTTTGGCAGGCAAACGAAAATCAGCATATTGTCTTTGATATCCATCAGCTTGCTGATGCAGAAGCGCATGGGATTTTCACAATAGGAAACCTGACAATCCCTACTAATGATTCCCGTATTGCAGCCGAACTAGCATTCAGTATTTGGCCATGGTTTCCAGGATTAATTTCACATCTGACCTGGGCTATTGTCGACCAAAGAGCATCTGATGCAGCTTCAGGATTACTTGTAGGAGAATTAGAGATCCTAACGACTACAACCACTAAAAGCTACATTTACCATCAAGCAGCGCCAGGAAATCAAAACACCACTCTAATGTATGATAAACAAACAGGCATTCTCCTCGAAGGCTACACGGAATTCTTCTTCCTGAATGATTATCATCTTGGCGTTGAACTTGTTGGAGTTACTCAAGTTCCAACTGGCACTACCTACTTTGGGGTTCTCCTAACAGCCATATTCGTCAGCCTAATCATTACCTTTGTAGTGATTCGACGTCCAAGTTTAAGGAACTGATATTGTTGAACACACTAGGAAAAGATGAATCTTCCCAAACAAATAATCTCGCTATGAATGTAGCACTCGTAGCGATTTTAGCGTCACTAGCCATCGGTGGGAATTATGCCCTCTCCGCTATTCCTAATGTGGAATTGTCATCAGTAATGGTGTTTCTCAGTGGCTTTCTCTTTGGTCCAGTAATTGGCATCTTAACCGGACTTATTGCTATGACTATTTACCAACTGTGGAACCCGTGGGGTGCATTTCTTCCTCCCATCGGTTTTGCTGTAATTGGGTGTACTATGTTTATTGGTTTAGTAGGTGGAATACTAGGTCGAAATTTTCAGCTTTCATCCACTAAAGGAAAAATCCCCTTACGCTGGTATCTTTGGCCTGCATTTTTTGGCGTCATAATTACACTGTTCTACGACTTGGTTACGAACTTGGCGTACAGTATTACCTTTGTTGTTCCCTTTATGATCGCATTCGTCACTGGATTACCTTTTATGATCCTGCATATGGCGACCAATGGTATCCTCTTCGGTCTGCTTACTCCAGCAATTTCACGTATTGCTATGCAACTCAATATTGGACACCTACAATTCAAGAGGCACGCACCAACAAAAAATAATAACGAAATGTGAGCTACCAATGAAATAAAGGTCAAAGGGGAGGATGTCAGCTGGAAATCATTGAACTCCTGGATTTGTCACGGCGACGAGGACCTCCCACGCAATTTCGTTCATGGCATTTGTTGGCAGCATTTTACATTTTTTGTAAAGCTGAGCATCCAGTAGGCAGGTATCAGCTTGGAGAAGAGTTAGAATTGGGTGATGGGAGTATCCGTTCTCTCGTTCGTTTTCTTCGAAACCGTGGTCTTATCGAACCAATGGGTCGACAAGGACATCAACTTTCAGAACAAGGGAGGCAATATTGTAGTGAACTTAACGAAGTCCTTATCGATCTCCTAGAGGTTCCGGCAAGCAGTTTTACTGTAGACAAGGAAAATTTTGCTTGCCACCTTAGGAATCGAGCGCAGTATCTTACTGACGGGCTCGTCCAGCGAGATGCAGCTAAACAAGCAGGAGCCACCGGTGCTACTACTCTTTTTCAAGGAACCAATCTTGATGTCATAACCATGCCATTAGATCATGAATTTCCAAAAACAGAGTTGAAGGCTATTCTACCTGCGTTTAATCTTC
This sequence comes from Candidatus Odinarchaeota archaeon, assembly GCA_048885185.1. Taxonomy (GTDB): domain Archaea; phylum Asgardarchaeota; class Hermodarchaeia; order Hermodarchaeales; family Hermodarchaeaceae; genus Hermodarchaeum. The sequence continues at coordinate 12,852 of JBHLQC010000031.1, forward strand.
AACTTGGAGATGTTATCATCATTGGGTCAGCTCAGACGCAGTTAACTGCGCAGCTTGGAGCACTTGCAGCTGCACTCACACTTCTGCAAAAATAGATGAAACGTGTTTTCTAACGAAGTTGATACCGCTTCTGTATTAAATGGGGTGCTTAATGCAAAGCTAGTCAGATCAGGTAGATTGGGCTGGTCCATGCCATATGTCCATCTTCCTGGTTCATACAGATATAGATGGGATTGTCACCCTTATGAAGGCTGGTCAACGGGAGAGTGAAGGAGAATTCGTTGGAGGGTTTGTGGTCGGGAAATTCTCTGGGAGTCTTGGAGGTTATCTCTACTGGACGGTCAGGAAGGCGGTAGACTTTGATCTCTTTCCTCAGGCCACCACAATCCCAAACTCTGGGTTCCAAGCCCAGCGAAGCAATCTCACACTCAGCTTTATGTTGAAGGGTATCGATTTTTAGCGATCCCGTGTCTGGTTTCTCCAAGCTCAGGATTATTCCAGTAACCCCACCAGTGGTGATTGATGTCCAAGCGAGCTGGTGGTTGCCAATCCTTTTCAA
>JBHLQC010000032.1:0-12744 GCA_048885185.1 Candidatus Odinarchaeota archaeon
GCTAGCAATCCTTCTTCATCCGAAGAACCCTTTAATGCGTCTAGTCGCCCTTCGGGGCGGATATCAAGTGGATTATGAGCGAGGACAATTGCAGCTTGGATTTTTGCGTTTCGAAGTGCTTCGAGTTCTTCGTTGGAGGTATGGTGACTAATAGCGTCATAGATAGCGAGATTCGTTCGACCAGTCTGTTCAACGTAGGAAACCCCTGCGAATCGTGCTTCCTGTGAGCTACTATCGATGAGGAAAGGAACTGTTTCAGCAGCTTCCGTGAGATAGGTCAGGTAGTTATTCATCGCTTTTGGTGTTTCTGCAAGGACATCGAGAATTAGGGGATTGCCAGTTGTTTGACTAAGTTTGATGGCGCGATTGATGTATTGTCTGGCTTTTTTCTTATCAAAACGACCAACACGATGATCTGTGACTAGACGATCACCGCGATGGAAAATTGATAGCATCAGAGTTGTGGGATATTCTCCACGACGACCACCTAGGATAACGTCACCAATCTGAACAATCTTGGGATCAACAGGGGAGGGTTGCTGAGTCATTGAATTCATCTCATTAGGTGAATTTTCCTATTTCCTAGAAGGTGGTTGGATAGCATTTTAAGTTCTACTTCAACGGATAATACCGAACACGCAAATGCTTTTTAGGAAACATCACGTCCAGCATGGTCTTCATAGAATGCGGTGAAGCCAATTTTGAAGCCTACTCCCACAGATGAAAACGTTGAATCAAGACCCTATTTGGATCAAATCCTTCTCTTGGCAGCCGCACAAGCGATTCTCATGTTGGGCTATGGAGCCGTCCTACCAATCTTACCCTATTATCTCATTGAATTTGGGGCAGGTGCATTTGAATATGGATTGCTTGTTGCTACCTTTTCGATTTTCGCTTTCATCGCTGCTGGTCCATTGGGAACTCTTTCTGACCGAATTGGACGGAAACCCGTCATCATGATTTCTCTCGCGGGTGCAGGCCTCTCGCTATTTGTGTTTAGCCTGTCGAATTCCCTTCTTTTGCTTTTCATTACTCGGGCAGCTGAGGGTTTTTTTACTGCAGGATTATGGCCTTCGGGTGACGCTCTAGTCTCTGATATTGTGCCTCCCACAAAACGCGGTAGCGCGTGGGGTAATCTTTTGGCTGGTCGGACATCGGGAATGATTTTTGGACCCACCATCGGAGGCATCCTTGCGTTCTATCTGGGCGTTCGAATTCCTTTCATGATTTGTGCGGTTCTTGCCTTCATTGCCTTACTCCTGAGTGGCTTTTTCATTCGTGAACCACCGCGAATTCGGTCTAAAGAAGGGATCCTCCTTGATCAACCTCTTCAACCACGGTGGGAAAGATTCTATCATGCTCTCAAAGCCTATTGGAATGTGTTGTTAACTGGCGGATTGTTGCTTGTTGTTGCCATGATTGTGCGGTTCACCCGCATCCTTTCGATTGCCACGGTAGAGCCAATGTTTGCTATTTATGCAACTGATCCTCGGACCTTCGGATTAACACCTTTAGAATTAGGTCTCTTTTTCTTCTGTTTCGCAGGCACAAATGCTATTGCTCAATTAGTGTTTGGTCGGCTGGCTGATCGAATTGGACATGGCACTCCCATGGTCCTTTCTGGCTTTGTAACAGCATTTGGGTTGTTTTTCGCCATTATCGCTACATCTACTCTTCAGTTCTATCTTGTGGCAATTTTTTTGGGCTTGGGTGGGGCGATGGCATTACCCTCTACGGCTGCTGTTGCTGCGGGGGCAGCGCCTCCAACTGAACGGGGTCGGGTGATGGGGTTATTATCTATGTCTGGGAGTTTGGGGCGAGCTACTGGTCCGATTATTGGAGGATTTTTGTATGCCAGTATCCTTGCTCTCACTGACAATCCCTTTATTGCAGCCTTACCACCAGTAACAATTGCTCTGATTGTTGGTATTCTTGGAAGTCTTGCTGCAATTCCTTTATTCCTGAGAACTCGGGGACGTTCGACGAACGCAAAGACTGGAGAGGAAAAGCCTTTGAACACCGACGATGGCTAGTTCTAGCCTGGTGACGATATTGTCAAAAGTGCTACCTAATGCAGAGAGGCTTGTAACCATTCTTATAGTGGAGGCTCATCCCGACGATGCTGCCATCTTTGCTGGAGGCACTCTTGCAAGGCTAGCCGCCGAGGGGCATACGTTAGTAAATCTTTGTTCAACCTATGGTGAGAAAGGGACACTAGATCGTTCAATGACTCGTGAAAAAATGATTGAAATTCAGAAACGTGAAGCCCTTCGAGCAGCTGATATACTGGGAATTAGTGAGGTTATCTTTTTAGAGATACCAGATGGTGAACTTCAACCTGGGCTAGAACTGCGTCGACAGTTTACTGAAATTATTCGACGTGTTCAACCTGATGCTGTGTTTAGTTTTGACCCCCATATTCCTTACGATCCACATCCTGACCATCAAGCCACAGGTCGCACCATCTATGAAGCTTGTTTGAATTGCCATTTACCTTTGGTCTTTCCTGAGCAGCTAGCAGCTGGGCTAAAACCACATTATGTTCAACGATTCTATGGATGGGAGTCTTCGAATCCAAATACCTTTGTTGATATCACTGAGTCCTTGGATACTAAACTGCGGGCTTTAGAACAATATGAGAGTCAAATGCAAATGATACTGCAAGAAACTCAAGCCCGTGCTTCACTTGCAGGTATTGATGTTCCAATTCTCAAGAAGACAACATGGAAAGAATTTGTTCGATTTTGGATTACGACTGAGGCCCAAAAAAATGGAATGCAAGCTGAATGTCTATATGCAGAGGCATTCAATGACCTTGGGTTTAACGCCGTGAGAACCATTGCAGAACAGCTAGAACCTGATGAGTAGTTAACGCCAGAATTCAAGAGAAAATGCTAAGCCTTTTAGGGAAGTTCATTTCCGGATGTGACCGGTGAATACCCTTGAATGGTTGGGATCATGTCGTCCTTACAACGGTTGTATATTTCTTGAGTTGGTTAGCAATTTACTTCCTTGCGGTCTATACACCTATTGTGTTCCCAGCGTACCTTTCACTCTGGTTTATCTTCGTTGCTTGGGTCGGTGGAATCTTTCCAGATTTCGATATTCACTGGAAACCCCTGCTCGGACATCGGTCTGTCATTACTCATAGTGTCTTGGCACCACTTCTAATTGTTGGCATTTTCTTCCTTCCGATAATCATTGTTCCAGGGTTATGGATGGGAGTTGATCGCTATTTCATCGTCATCTTCTTACTGGGATGTGCCCTACACTTGCTCCTCGATTTACTTCCAAGCTCTCGCTCAGTCCTCAATCGATTCATGAAAAATCCGTTGGAAGCCTTTGCCTATATAGAAAAAAACCAAACAGCAGCACCAGGAAACATCACAAAAATCCCTGAAAAATACGAAAGAGGATGGCTAATCGGTAATGCCGTAGCCTTGATTTTCTTTGCTGCGTTTCTCTGGTTGTTCTTGCCTATCTTCTTTCCTTGAGCACCTGCGCTAGCAATTCCATAAGATCCAAAATCTTGAGATCAGTCTCCTTTGCCAGATTCTGGGTTTCTGTAAAGTGGAATTTACAGTTTGGACAAGCTGAAACCAAGTATGAGTTCGTAGTTGTTGGAATTTGAGCTAGTCGTGTCCGCGTAATTTCCTTAGCAAGATCTGGAAAGGTTTTGGGTAAGGCGCCACCTCCACCGCAACAATCTGCATATTCTCGGTTATGATGAAATTCCATGAGGTCCACTCCCGGGATGAGCTTGAGGAGCTGTCGGGGTGGATCGTAAATCCCGAGTTCTCGTCCCAAATGGCAGGGATCATGGTAAGTTATTGTTATGGGTGTACCAGCTTGCTTAGTCAGAAGAGGGGATTTTATTTGTTGAGCGAGTTGTTTTCGATGCTTAACTAAAAGTTCTGTGATGTGAAGTACTTTGACTTTCTTGGGTAGGTATACACCTAGTTGGGGATAGTCTAGTTTGAGAGCTCTGGCGCACCCGGGACATGTTGTGATTATAGTCTTTGCACCGGATTCTTTGATAGCTTTGACGTTCTGTTCTGCCAATGATCTGGCACTTTCGGTGAACCCGGCTCGGATAAGGGGTGACCCACAACAGACTTCATCTCTCTCTCCATCAAGAAAGGTGATATCGAGCCCTAACCGCGCTAGCACTATATGAGCTGCTGATGCGATTTCTGGATGCCGGTACGCCGTTGTACATCCAACAAAATAAGCAATCTCTGCCGTGGATGATGACTTCTTTAGCACGTTTTGAAGGTTCTCAAACCGCTCATTATGTGGTTCGCCATAAACGTTGAAGAAGTCACTGGTGTTCTTATCGAGCTCAAGAGTTCCAGTAGGAGCGCGGTGTTCAGCTACTACACGTTCACGACAGAGTTCGATGATGCGTGGGAGTTCATGGCGAGGCATACACCACGCTTTGCACGCCCCACAGAGATTGCATTGATACAAACGATCCACCGCTGTTTCTGTGAGAGCGCTTTTTCCTCCCCGGTACAGTTCAATGATAAGTGCTCGACCAACAGGGCTGCAGGCATCAGAACGAGTAACCAGATGTGTTGGGCAGGAATGGCGGCACATACGGCTACAAAGGCTGCAGAGTCGACTGATTTTCGCATAATCATCTAAATTTTCTTGAGATGAGGTTGAAGAACCTTTTGTCAATATCTAAGGACTCCATTAGAAGGTCTGACAACATCCTTCATAGAGAGCAGGAACTTAACCCTTACTCCTCACTGAACCTTATTCGGTTCTGCGTTGTTTTAGATAAGGGTAAATGATGAAAGGGGCTGATAGTAATAATACAACCCCTAAGGCAAGTAGGACGGTTGACCATACCGGGATAGGTTCAGGAACTGGAGGAAGAACAACTACAATGAAGCCGGCTGAGGCCGTATTCCCCCAGACATCACTCACATTTACCAGTAATGGATATTTGCCAATCGCAAGTGCAGAACTATTGGTGATTAAACCTTCGCTTGAAATTGTAAAATCTACTGTATTATTGATCCACCAGTTACTGATTTCTGATGTGTCTGATACTCGGAATTTATACTGAAAGTGGGAATTATAATAAATCGACTTGTTATAGGGAACTAGATTCCATTGGGGGGGATAATCTTCTGGCACTCGAACTACCCAAACATCGCGATATCCATCGCCAAAGCTTTGAGTATAACCTGCAAGTGCAACACCACCAGAAGCTACTTCTGTGATGGAGCGAGCCTCATCATCGTTCGGACCCCCGAAAGTTTGAAACGATAAAGCTGTCCCATCTGCTGCTAGTCGGACTAGCCACATATCAAAGGAACCTTGTTGGATAGATCCTGCTAAGGCAAAGGTTCCATCTTCAAATTCGACAAGATCATGTCCTCGACAAAAACTTGAGGGGGCTCCAAAGAATTTCTGCCAGAGGATGTCACCATATTCATCGGTTCGAAGGACCCACATCGTCGACGGCATATCTGGGTATGGACCAAATCCAGAGGTTCCAATCATGGCAAATCCTCCTGATTGACACTCGATAATTGAGTATAATTCGTCGTCTTCACTTGAACCAAAGGTTCGATTCCATAGGTGGTTTCCATCAGCATCAGTCCGAACTAACCATCCGTCAGTACCACCCAAACCAAAACTATCGGTGAATCCCGTGATAGCAAATCCCCCAGAAGTGCATTTTACGACACAGCGTCCTTCATCATTTCCAGGGCCGCCATAAGTCCTGTTCCACAGGAGAGATGTATGTTCTCCAAAAGAGCCATTACAGAACTTTTCTGGATCTGTGTGGAGTAGCCAGACATCTTTTCCGCCTGCACCAAAGCTTTCAGTCACCCCCGCAAGAACCAGCGCTTTTGGATAATGCTCGATAATCGACCAGGCAGCGTCGGAGACTGATCCATTAAAGAACGAATCAGGAGACATGCCACCATTATAGTGAACTTTCATGTAAGCCCTGCTTTTATCATCATACCAGTCAACCGCACCAGCAATAGCAACAATACCATCATCGGTTTCTACGACTGAATGGGCCTCACTCAGCGTTGAATTCCCGCAACTAGACCCGTAATAGAAGGAGTAGTAAGTATCATCAGGAGGCATCGAAAAAGTAGCAAAGTACGGAAGAGACCCTTCTAAATGGTGTTCATAAGAAAAGGTGCCAACTATACAGAGAAACCCGTCACCAAAAAACAGTGCATCGGACTGACGTAATTGGATGATATCCCATGCATCAGCCCAGCCGTCGTCACGTCCAAAAGTATAATCCCACATTGGATCTGGTAAACCTAGTATCGGTACGGACTTTACTGAAACTTTGACTTGTTTCGAAAAGATCAATTTTGAAGGTTGGAGGGGTGCAGAGCTCGATTCTATGGGCACTATTGAGTAAGAAATGACAAAGAATGTAAGCACAAGGATTGTGGCGAAACCATTCTTTCCCATTTGAATCCGCCACTAGCAGGTTCATGGTTCGTTGCTAAATAGTTTCTCTTTTCTATCCCGTTTCGATATTTTTGGGACCCAGACCTAATTTTCCAGGATTCATGATGTTGTTTGGATCAAGATAGTGTTTGATGGCTTGTAGGAGTGCAAAGCCAGTTTCTCCATGTTCAGTTAGCATCCAAGGGGCTTTGAGAAGCCCCACGCCATGTTGGTGGCTGAGTGTGCCTCCTGTACGATGTGCTGCTCCTAAGCCTGCGTCCCAGATTTGTTGGTATTTTGTTTCGACTTCTTCAGGTGAGCTAACGTGACCGACGAAGATGACGTAGATATTACCACCGTCGGGGTAGAAGTGAGAGAAGTGACTCATAGTGCCAACTCCAAAGGCTTCGATGGCTTTCCGCATCTCCCAGTACATCTTCTCTAAATTGGCATAGCTGGAAGCCACGTCTAACACATCGTAAAGCATGCCTGGACCCATGTTCATGCTCGAAGGATAGTAAAGGTCGAAACGGTTGTTCCACCAGTGCTTAGAAGGCCCTGGTCCTAAATCCTCAGCACCGCCTTCTAAACAGATCTTGGTTACTGTGCGTTTTTCCAATCGAACTAAATCTTTTGTCGCCCGATAAATGAAGTTCAAGACGCAGGCGCCGTCTGGCGGTGGTTTGAATCGGCTGAGGACGAACCGTGTTTCGTTTTCATCGTAAAGACGGATAAGCGCAGGTTTCAGGTCTTGACGAAATACTTGTTTAACAGCATTCATCCCTGAATGTAAGTCAGGAAAGAGAAAGGAGGCAAACTGTGTCGCTTCGGGTGTTGGAGCAATTCGAAGCGTGAGTTCAGTAATGATACCATAGGTTCCTTCAGAACCGATGAAAAGTTGTTTGAGGTCGGGACCCATTGAGGAGCGAGGTACAGCTTTCGTCCGAAGGAGCTCGCCAGTTGGAAGCACGACTTCTAATCCAGTAATCATATCTTCGATTTTCCCATATTTGGATGAGAGAACACCGGCTGACCGGGCTGCCGCGAATCCACCAAGGGCAGAGCTGTAGATGGAGGAGGGAAGATGACCGGTAGTGTACCCTCGTGCCTCTAGATACTCTTCTAGCTCATGACCTAAAATGCCGGGTTCTACTGTCACGGTGTATGATTCCTCATCAAGGGATAGCACCCGGTTCATTTTCTTGACATCAACGATGATTCCCCCAGTTGTGGCCAATATTCCACCAGCAACACCACCTGCTCCGGATACAGGAATGATGGGTATGGATTCTTGGTTGGCGAGTCGGACAATTTTTTGAATTTGTTCAACAGTTTGTGGCCAGACAATCAAATCCGGTTTAGCCTCGATGATTAATCGCCCCAACCGTATCAGGCGGAGGGGCCATGCATCTCGTGAATAGCTAATTTTGTCCACTTCTGCGTCAGATACATTCTCTTTGCCTAACCACACTTCCAGTTGGCGTTTTACGCGATTGACATTGAAGGCTGTTGAAGCAGCAGACACGGATAACACCCACCAATCGAACTATGAATAGGAATTATTACATAAAAGCCACCTTGAACAACGAAAACTCTGCCCAGAATAAACAGAAGATGATGAAGTGTCGATTTAGAACATTGAGACTGTTGCCTTAGATGGGTTCTGAGACGAAGATTGCTCGTTCGGCTTCTGGGGTCCACGGAGCGCGTGTGAAGGAGGAGTAGATAGTTTCCACTTGGAAATGCATCTCAGCTAGCAGAAATTTTACATCCTCGACTGTCATGACGGCAAGTTGTGACCAGTCATAAAAGGTGTCGGTGATACGCCCTGCTTTATCATGGACATCGAACCGGAGTACCGTATCAATAATTTCCTTTGATTCTTGAACGCGAGTTGAGATTGAACGGGTTACAGCGCCACCTTTGGGGAGAGAAACGGTTTCCAGCCGTCGCCATGTGCCAGTTGGATCTGATTCACCAACCCAAATATCAAATACAAAGGAGCCTTCGGAGTGTAAATGGGCTTTCACACTTTTGAGACAACCTACTTGCTCTTTACGGGTTGTAAGGTATTGGAAACTCCCTGATGGGACATAGATAAATCGAAATTGCTGATCGAGTGAAAAGTCACTCATATCCCCCGCAATGAAAAGAAGTCGTTTGGCAATTTCGGGTGGGGCTTTTTGCAGCTTTTTCCTGGCTTCCTGAAGCATCTCCCGGGACTTTTCAAGCCCTACCACTGTGATACCATCTTCAGCTAAATGGAAGGCAAAGACACCAGTTCCGACGCCTAATTCTAGTGCCGGTGACCCCACCTCTTGAGCAAGGAGCTGATAGAAAGTCTGTTCCTCTTCTTTGCCAGAGGTAAAGAGATCGTAGAACTGTGCACTCGCTTTATACGCCATACGAAACCATCACACCTGAAGCATTGGTGATTGTGGACTATTTGAGGGTTTTTATCTAGCAATCTATAGTCGCGTTTCACAGTGGACTGTGTTTCCTCCAGCCGTTACGCCTCGAAGGATGATGCTATGTTTCAAACCGCGTTCTCTATGGCACAGCAAACCCAGAAAGCAAAGTGTTCCACTGGTATCACTCTCCTCGATGAACTATTGGAAGGAGGCTTTGAACCTGGGCTTAGCTACTTGCTATACGGTAGCCCACACTGTACACAGATGATGCAGCAATCAGTGGCGAGTGCATTGGAACAGACCTCCAGTGAACAGGGAGTAGCCGTCATTGATGCCAATAACGGCATTCGTCCCGACACCATCATCAGCCACCTCCGGGCAACCTCACAGCAAACCCCCCCAACAAAATACCTCAACCGACTTTATGTGGCACGAGCCTTTACAACGGATCAGTTTCTTTCTCTCCTCGATGATGCTGTTAACGCCATCCAAGAACAGAGAGCTCCGATTCTGTTCGTCAACGGTTTGATGCACCTCGTTCAAGAAGAGGAGGAGGGACCCACTTCACTCTCGCCTAGAGCCCCTCCTGACCCTCGCGTCTTTCGTCGTGCTCAACTTGCGGCACACCTGAAACAACTTGCCTTCACGCAGCAAATCGCCGTTGTGGTAAGTGCAGATGGACCCAAACGCGCCTCTCAGCCCCCCCTCCGATTGGGTCAATTCGCCCGTCACCGGTTCCATGTCTTGATACACCACTCCCGCCAAGACAATGTTGAAACATTCACCTTGGAGAAACATCCAAGTCGCCCCTGGCTTCAACGGAGTACAGTGATACCACGAATTCGTCGCTATCCAAGTACTCAGCAGACAACACTCGTTGATAATGTTAATCCCAGTGACTAGAGCGGTTCCATGAGTGCGAAAGACCTTACCCAATACTAGCATTTTTACCCCCGTTCATGTAGAGAAGTTGCTCACAAGAGGAGCCACTTGGACATGAAACTCGGTTCATGGAAATACCATCTTCTGCTCATCCTAGCCATGGTGTTTTGGGGTGGGAGTTGGGTTTCTGTGAAAATCGTTGTCTCAAATGCCCCACCTATGACCGTAGGATTCTTCCGTTTCTTAACAGCAAGTCTAATCTTCATTCCTATTTTACTTGCAACCCATCGAGAAAACATCCAATCCTATACCCGCCGTGACATTGGCCTGTTTTTTGTCTTGGGATTTGTCGGTGTATTGGGGTATGGTGTTCTCTTCTTGGTAGGGATGCAATTCACCACATCAGCTCAGGGTTCAATTATCGCCGGAGTCAACCCTATCACGGTAAGTCTCCTGGCGTTTCTACTGTTAAACGAACGCTTAGCCCCAAAATGGAGATACGTGGGATTTCTATTTAGTTTCCTCGGTGTTTTCTTCGTCGTGGGAGTCCAATCCCTCCTCGAATTTCGACTGGACTATTTGATTGGAAACCTCATCCTTTTGTGTGGAATGTTAACTTGGGGACTCTACTCTATTCTAGGAAAAAAGGTGATGACGCGGCACTCATCCTTGGAAACTACCGCGATTGGCATCTTCTTTGGTACAGTACTCTTCTTTGGAGCAGCACTCACAGAACAATTTTGGACACTTCCCATAATGGCTGATCCAGCATTTTGGCTTCATATACTGTATTTAGGCATCTTTGTCACAGTCTTGGGATTTCTATTCTATTTTGTCGGCATCGAGAATCTCGGAGCAAGTCGGGCAGCTGTTTTCATTTCTTTGGTTCCTGTATTTGGAACGCTTTTTTCTATCCTGATACTTAATGAGCCGCTCTATTGGACTTTTCTTGTTGGCTTAATTCTGGTTGTCATAGGAATATTGGTGATTAACTATCCACGAAAGGAAGAAATCACTAGGATTGCGACTAATCCTTAGACGACTTACGTGGAAAAGGACAAGTATGATTAAGAGTGCATTCTTGGCAGTTTGGTTTTCGAGCTGTACACACAATTGCACCAAAGTCTAGGAGTGCTTGATTCATTGTATATGCTTGTCCTGGAGGAATAACCAGTTCAGCTAGATGCCACAGCTGCTTTTTCGCTGGTTCACGCATCGGGTCGCCTTGGACCTGAAAATACCGTTGTAGTAAACGTCTCACATTTGTATCAAGAATGGGAGCATCCTTATGAAACGCAAAGCTTAGGATGGCACCTGCAGTATATCGACCGATTCCTCGTATAGCCATCAATTCATCTAATGTGTCTGGGAGACGCCCATCGTATTTCTTAACGACAAGTTGGGCAATTTGCTGGAGGCGCCCAGGACGAAAATTATACCCCAAGGGACGCCACAACTGTTTAACCTCTTTTTTCGGTGCAACAGCCAGAGCCTCAAATGTTGGATATGCTTCTAAGAATTCGTGATACTTAGGAACCACACGATCAACTTGAGTCTGATGAAGCATGATTTCAGAGACAAGAATATGATATGGATCCCTGGTGCGACGCCAAGGAAGGTCGCGTCCATTGAGGGCATACCATTTGAGTAGCGTTTGTTGAAACGTCTGAATCTGCTTGCAACTCATAATCTAGCACACCCCCAGCGAAATAAAAAAGCCATGCATTTCCATCTCCAAGTAAATGGGCTTGTTTCTGGGTCTAATATTTCTTGATGAAATAATATTCCTTGATTGGTTTAGGATAACCATCAGAAACTCCAAAGATTTCGTATCCGAGTTTCTGAAAGAATTCCGGAGATTGGAATGAGTAAACCATTGCTAGACTTGAGATGCAACCATCCTTTCTAGCAATTCCTTCTGCAACCATCATAAGCTCTTTACCATACCCTTGACCACGATATCGCTCATCAATCCAGAGTTGATCAATATACAAAGCTTTGAGAATAGAACCTCCATTTAATCCTCCAATAACTTGGCCCTCCCCATTTTTGATAATTAAGTTAACTTGAATTCCTGGATTCTTTTTCCGTAGTTCGCCAATATGCTCTAGGACATACTCATGTAAACCTGTATGAAGAACTTTCATTGATTCTTCAGACGAATCTTCAGAAATCGAGAATTCAGCTTTCTCCTGTCTGTTAGCTTCAGGGAGTGCATGATGAGTTGTATCTAATCTCTTCATGAGAACATATTCTGTGATACCACCGATGTATCCCTCGAATATACCTAAAACTTTGTATCCAATACTTTGATAAAAATCGGGGGCTTGAAAAGAAAAGGTCCATGTTTGGGCGGCGGTATAGCCTTTTTGCTTTCCGATTCTTTCTGCTTCCAAGACGAGAGCTCTTCCATAACCCTTTCTCCGATAGTTCTTATCTACCCAGAGAACCTCAAGGTGCATGACTCCAACTAACATGCTTGTAATTACTCCCCCAATAATTTGACCAGCCTTATCTTTCAAGACCAAACTGATGTCAGGTGTAGGAATATCTAATTCGCCGTTGGGGTGTTGTTTGTTATGCTCTTCCAAGCCCTTCTTGATAAGCTCGATCTCTTCCTTGGAGGGATTCGTAGTGATGGCATATCTGTTGGAGTGTTGGCTAGTATTCATCCAATCAGCTCTAAAATTGAATACAAGGGAAAGTAGGAGTATTGGAGATTGTATTGAGCAAGAACCTCTTTTTCCTCTAATAATTTTGTTGAATGGATAGCATGAACTCGTATGGCTATCCGAAGGTTTATCAACAGGATGAATCCAAGGCTGCCCATGGATGCGTCTGAAACCAAGATTGTTGAATCCACCACGCCAGTAGTCCCTCGTCAGCATATTTGGGGGCTTTTTCTTGGTTTTTCACTGTTTCATGTCGCACAGTCAATTTTCTGGCAGTTTGGGTCCTACTATCTCTTCGTTGGAATTGGCGAAACTCAATTTCTTCTAATTGGATTGGTGGG
>JBHLQC010000033.1:0-12000 GCA_048885185.1 Candidatus Odinarchaeota archaeon
TTCCTCTGGGATGAGTTCAGCTCCATGAGCTTTAGGCGATTTAAAAATGTTCTGCCTCTACTTAGACCTGATGTCTTGGTCAGGGTTATAGTTCGAGGAATTCCTCTTCTTCGGCCTCTTCACGTTCCCGGCGTTCGACGATGCGGAGGAAGTCTGCGTGAACAGTAACCGGAATGGGTGAGGGTGCTTCGAAGAGTTCGAGGGTGATTTCATCCTTCGAAGTGTCGATTCGCATCACTCGAGCGCGTTCCCCTTTGAATGGTCCACCAGTAATCTCTACAATATCACCAATTACGAGGTCCTCAGTGGGGGGTCGGGGGACAAGGATGTGTTCGATTTCAGTGATGAGGATCTTTCCAGGAATGATGCCTTTGATATGGGGAATCCCTGCAATGGCGAGTTCTACTTCACGGGGACTGCGAGCTTCAATGAAAATATAGCCTTTCAAGGGTTCTGGCACGAGAATGGCTTTCAGGTCTACTTGACGCTTGGTAACACGACCGGAGATGACATGAGCGATACCCTTCTCTTGTCCAATCGTGGTTCGCACAATGTAGATGTTAGTAGGTTCGGCTGCCATTCGATGTGCCTCCTCAGTCTTATTTGTGAAATGCTTACTAGGTTGCTGGTGCTGGGAATAAACCTGTAATCACTGACATAATCAAAGTAATAACGAAGCCGACGCCACCTACAACGAAAAGACCAAGTAAAGTAATTTTGAGTTGCATCCAAATTTCTTGACGTGTAGGTTGCTGTGCTAGTTTTACGATGCGTTTTGTATTTTCCCAAAACTCGCTAACTCGACTTGACATAGTATTCACCTGACGTTACCTAGAGGTCTTGCGCAGAGTCACCGCCCCTCTCTTAATAAGTCTTTTCGCATTAGCACTCTTGATAACAATCAGTTTTCTGATTGATGGAGAAGCGTTCGAACTTTTTTCGTTTCAAGCCCTAGCTCAGTCACGATTTGAATTATTTGATCACGTTGTGGACCCTTCATGCCTTTCCAGTCCAATGCGACATAGGTGGGGGGTGTGCAAGTACGTTCGATTGCATGTTTGATGATTGCAGGGGTTGTTTGATCAAGATAGTATTTTGGTAGAATGTGTGAAACGGCATAGGATGTTTCAGCACACAGCCGTGTAAAAGCAGGACAATAATGTGGACCGCCAACCCCGAATACAACTGGGTTAGACTCTTGATGGCGTTGAGCGACCGAAACAACTGCCTGAGAAACCGCTTCGGCGGCTTGGGGATTTTGCCATTCCTCTTCTGTACTCCCAATTTCGATATATAAAACGGGAATATCATTGATAAATGGACCATGATGAGTGACTTCCAATCCACACGCCCAATCGGTGAGTTCAAGTCGTTGACGTTCCGCAAGCAATGTCTGCAATGCCACTTTCAGGGCAGTTGGATGAGCAATGCACAGAGTGGAAGCCTTTCCCCCTAGTTCAGCAGGTCCCCAATTTCCTGGAATATGAGTAAGGAGTGCAGGTTTGAATGCTGCAGATTTGTGTCGAGAAGCAAAGATAAACAAATCAGCTGTGAACTGTTTGTCTAAGTCATCTGCATAAATGCTATCTTGCTCCAATGTGACCAAAGATAGTTCGTTGAATTTGTAGATAGGAGTCGAATCATAGGTTTTACCCGTGTCAGTAAAGGGAAAATGCTGGAGTAGGGTTTCTTTGATATTTTGTGCTGCAAGGTCTTTGAGCGAACAGAAGCAGACAACAGACACTGTGATTCTCCTATCTCTGAGCTGTTAGAGGAGTAAGGCCAAGACGGCTTTTTCTGTGTGGAGACGGTTTTCGGCTTGATCCCACACAACGCTATGGGGTCCTTCAATTACCTCATTGGTAATTTCTTCATCTCGATGAGCGGGAAGACAATGCATTACGATATTATGTGGGGCAGCTAGTTTGACCAAGGCTTCGTTGAGTTGAAAATCGGGAAGAAACGCTGCAAGACGTTTTTTACGTTCTTTGTCTTGTCCCATCGATACAAAGACATCGGTATAAAGGATATCTGCATCTTCGACAGCGGCTTTGGGATCATTAGTGATTTCAAGGCTTGCCATATTTGCTTCAGCGTGTGCCCGGGCGATTTTGGTGACTTCGGGCTTTGGTTCATAACCAGACGGGGTTGCTATTGTGACTTCTAGCCCCATTATGGCTCCACCAAGCATTAGGGAGTGGCTTACGTTGTTCCCATCGCCAACATAGACGAGTTTCAATCCCTCTAATTCATGTAATTTCTCCTGAATTGTGAGAAGATCCGCCAACGCTTGACAGGGGTGATACATGGGAGTAAGCGCATTGATTACTGGCACTGTGCTGTATTCAGCGAGTTCAACAACATGATCGTGATTGGTGGCCCGGATAACAATGCCGTGGAGATAACGGCTGAGTACGCGAGAAGTGTCAGCTATGGGTTCGCCGCGACTAAGTTGAAGCTCTTGTGAACTGAGAAATAAGGCATCGCCAGCTAATTCATTTATTGCGACTTCAAAGCTTACGCGGGTCCGCGTTGAGGGGCGTTCAAATACCATACCCACGGATTTTCCGAGGAGGCTAGTCCCTAATTCACTACGATAACGCTGACGTTTCAAATCTGCTGCAGTATCAAGGAGAAGTTGGATTTCTTCACGAGTGTAATCTTTCAAACTTAACAAATGACGCCCTTTCAATTCCATCGTCATCACACACAGTGAAACCTACGAATGAAGAAGCAAGTACTGACGCCTTTTAGCCTTTGCGTCAAACACGGTCGAGCTAGAAACTAACTGGCTGCTACGATTTTTTGAGCAAACCATTCGGGGTTGAAGACTTCAAGGTCCGAATATTCTTGCCCCACACCGACAAAGATAATTGGTTTTCCTGTGGCAATCGCGATGGAGAGTGCCGCGCCTCCTTTTGCATCAGCATCAACTTTCGTGAGCACGGCTGCATCGATGCCAATTTTTTCATTGAAGGTCTTTGCCTGTTCAATGGCATCGTTACCTGCGAGAGCATCGCCTACAAAGATGACCAAGTCAGGTTCGGCGACGCGGTGAATTTTTGAAAGCTCTGCCATGAGGTTCTTATCCGTTTGCATACGACCCGCGGTGTCAATCAAAACGACATCGATTTTCCGGGCGCGTGCATGATTGATTGCATCAAACGCGACGGATGCGGGATCAGAACCGTAAGGTCGACTCAACACGCGGACTTTCAGCCGATCTGCATGGATTTGGATTTGTTCAGCACTTCCGGCACGAAAGGTATCTGCACAAGCTAAGACGACCGAGTAACCCTTTTTCTGGAGCAGCTGAGTAATCTTTGCAATTGTTGTAGTTTTTCCCGTGCCATTTACTCCCAGAAACATGATTGTAAGTGGTTCACCAACTTTTTTTCGCTCTTCAAGGAGGGCGAACAAATCTACTGGAGTTTCAGGAGTTAAGGCAGCTAGTATGGCATCGTAGAGCACCGTTTTGATTAGGTCTTTCTTACTTTGTAGGAGACCGATTTGCTCTCCTTCGAGTGTCTCTTTAACGCGATCGTTGATACGTTCAGTGGCCTCATATGCCACATCATTTTCAAGAAGAGCCATTTGCAGGTCTGATAACGCGTCATCTAGATTTTTTTCACTGATGGACTTGTGGGTTACTTTTTGCACAAATCCGTCGACTGCTTTACGAATTTTCTCAAACACCTAAAAATCCCCGAGTAGTTTACAGCTCATTGTTTCTTCTGTTGTTGCTGTTGAACTGATGCGATAAGCTGATTAAGTTGTGCCCGGTATTCTTCAATTCGAGCCTGCGTATTCTGGATTTGGTCTTGTTGACGTTGGGCGATATCGGTGAGTTGTTTTTGTTGTTCCTCAAATCGCGCTAAAGCTTGATCGATAGTCCTTTCTGTGGCAAATGCAGCTCCGAGAGAAGTAATAACGTGCTTTACATCTGTAAGTTTGACATGCAGGTGAACCCCAGACCCGATGTTGATTAGAATTTCATCCCCGATTTTGTGATTCTTGAGTTCACGTACGGCAGATCCTGTTTCCATTAGCCGTTGGAGTTGGAGCTCAATCATTTGGAGGTTTTGTTGCCCGCGAAGGATTTCTTCCTCCAGGTTTTGAATATGAACAATTAATGACTGAGCCATTTCTTCTGGGTTGGGTGGGGTTTTTGCCATAATTCGTAATCCCCAAAGAGTGGGTAGAAGGCTTACACAATTGGCTATTCTATACCACTAAGCTTTCGGATCAGTGGCTGTTCTGCCTCTTGAGGCGTGATGATGTCTATCTGTTCTATGTTGATAGCTGTTCGTTGGACTCGGTGACAGGATCCTAGAATAGAATAGAGTTGCTCACGAGCATCATTTTCACTGCTTGCGCGGACTTCTTTGGAAAACCGGTAATCTTGTTTAATCCGGCTATAGGTTCCTTGAAGGCGATATATTTGAACTGACATTCTTTTCAGCCTCTTTGATGTGTGTAGCCATCCATCGAATAGTGAGTTCTATTTTAACTCTTTCCTAGACTCATCCAAATTTGAGGGATTTGATTAGAAGAAGGCTTCTGTTATCCGCATTAATTCCGGACCCGTTGTTTCGAAGCCAGCAGCCGCAGCATGGCTTGTTGCTAACAAACCGATGGAAACGTAGGGCACACCACAGTTGATAGTTCCCACTTCAGTTTCTACTGAGAAGAAGGAGCTTAACCACTCCAGTTCATCTTCAGATACGTCTGTATGGGCTAGTAATCCTTTGTTCGTGACGACACAGTAGGAGCCAACTAGACCAGAGTCAGCAAGGGTTCTAACTTCGACTTCAACTCCTAATGCGTCGCGTATGGTTTGGAGGTCAGATTTGGAAAAATCTGGGCTGGCGAGTGCTGCGTGATCATTGGTGAGGATAAGGTTCCCGAGTGCTGTAAGTTTTGAGTCTAGTGATAAAATCTGAGAATCCAATGTTTGTGTGAGGAAGTCTATCTCTTCATCAAGTATGATATGAGGTACCAGAATTCCATTTTTGTTTCCTGCGGTAAGAAATCCTACGAGGGTGCTTTGCCCAATGGTTGTGGTCAGAGGTTGTTTTTCAAAGAGGGCAGCAAGACCCTGTGTAGTAGGTTCATTACTAGGTGATTGAAGAAGCCAGTGATCAGTAACGCGGCTAAAGGCGCCAATATTTGAGCTCCCGTCAAACTCAAATCGTTCAATTTTTCCACTCATTAGGGTAGCCACGTTTATTGATTAGTCCGGGGTTGGAGGACCTATTCATTGTCCTTCGACTAAAAAGACTTTGACGAAGCCATCCCGGTCTTTCGTTGCGCGTACGCGAACACGGCGTGGCGGTTTTTCAATTCCACGTGTCCAAAGATACTCATTAAGGGCTGGGTTGAGGGATAGGTCTTCTTCCGCTTCAACTTTCATGTGACGGATAATGAACGCCTTTACCATATTCACTGCTCGTTTGGCTCGTTTCTTTCGGATAGCATTATAGGCTTTACCCAGGGGGATAGTATAGAGTCGTTCAACTACAATTTCTTCGGTAACTTCGGGAGCTTCAAGAGCTTCTGTTACTGCATCGTCTTCTTCAGCCATTCCTGAGCACACTCCACTATATTCTATGGTTTAAGTTTTGATTGCCGCCAATTCCGGCGTTTAGGATGCGTTCGCACTTTACCATTGGTCTTGACCATAATCCAGGCGGGAACGCCCACATTTGATTTGAGCTGACGTGCCATCCGGAGCTTCTTTCCTAAGGGTTTGTTTCGAGCCATTTTGAGCCACAACCTTCACTAATTCATCTAAATTCAATTTTTGTATCTCGCTTGCGAGACTGTACCTGTGCAAGCATGGTTTTCAGAGTTTTATCAGAAATTGGAACTTCGGGTAATCGGTTAACTTGAGCGAGACGAATGAGTTCATTTTCCAATTGCTCCGCGAATTCAGGTTTGACCATACGAAGGTTATTCATCCGATCACGGGCTTCAGGACTAAGAATTTGACGAAGCACTGCCGCTCGTTGGGCTCGAATTGCTTCTTCTTGAGCTACCTGTTGTTCTGCCATGGCTTGTTGTTGTAATTCCGCCATTTTTCGCCGTCGTAGCTCATCTAACTCTTCATCGCTCATGAGAGTCAACCTCACTAATTGATTATCCTGCTCCTTTTGTTCGCATCATGTGTGCTAATTTGTCAAGAAATGAACGCCCTTGACTTGACAGCCGTCGTCCCGTACCCTTTTCGTGTTCGACGAGTCCAGCGGCTTCTAATTGTTGTAATGCGGTTCGGATAATGGAGCCGCTCCCTTTTGCATAGTGATTCGGACGGACACCACGACGCTTGCGACCACCATAGGCGGTTCGAAGTCGTGATACTCCAGATGGTCCCTTTACGTATAAACGCCTGAGAATCGAGGCGCATCGCGTGTACCACCAATCCGAATCGGAGGGGGGCTTTTCTTTGTGGGTGCCTGTCTTGGCAAAGCTAGCCCATTCGGGTGGCGTGATTTCTTTCGCCTTTTTGAGCTCCTCCACGATGCGCGGGATGAGCTGCTCTGCAGGAACGTCAAATACAGTAGACACGATAAAGACCCCACGGCGTACGCAGAAATCGACTCGCCGACGAGTCGGCTGAAGTACTCGATGAAGGCTATAAAAATCCTTCGACCTTACTCAGCTTCTTCACTGTCAACGGCGTGCCAATACGACAACAAATCCCCGGCGTCCCCATACTTCGCTGGAAGTCTTTGCCGCCAGTTCAGCAGTCAGTTCATTGATATTCTTAGAGAGGGTCATGGACCGAAGGAACTTCACTTTGATGACCTTCTTCCGCTTCAATTGGCGTTTAACCTCCTCAATGATCCCTGCATCTAATCCTTCCTTTCCAATTCGAACTGCAGGTTTTTCATCTGCCCAGATTCGGGCGATATCATCCTTTGACGGCAATTTCCTTTCCTCGTTTTGACGCTTGATTTGGTTTTTCTTTTTGAGTTCCTTTTTTCGGTCGTTTCCATATGATTTTCCGTCGATATCCACAGGATAAACACGTGATTACTGTTGACCCATTACGACCGGTCGTTCGTAATCTGATACGAGAATTAATGCCAGGGCGTAGGTAATGTTCGCATCGATGGCAGTATCGGTGTCGAAGATCAGGGGGGAGTCGTATGCGGGTCCGCATGACTATCCGTCGTGCCATCTGTACATATCGTTGAGCTAGTGCGGGATCTTGTGGAGCCACTTTTTCAGCCTGTCGGAATAGATTTTGGAGATGATTCATCACCGTTGTCCGCCATCGACGACTCCCGCGACCTCGCACATGCAACACCGACACAGGAAAAAATTGGATGGAATGGTGCGCTGTCCGGGATTTGAACCCGGGCACCCAGCGTGGCAGGCTGGAGT
This sequence comes from Candidatus Odinarchaeota archaeon, assembly GCA_048885185.1. GTDB lineage: Archaea > Asgardarchaeota > Hermodarchaeia > Hermodarchaeales > Hermodarchaeaceae > Hermodarchaeum. Next base: position 7,390 of record JBHLQC010000033.1, read on the forward strand.
CCTAGCCACTAGACCAACAGCGCACGGAGCAATTCAACCCGCCACCCCTTTTTATTGGTTTTGGCTATCGCTATTCCCCACCAGTTTCTGTTCCTCCGAAGAATGGAAACACTTAAGCGAATCTAGGTTACCCCAGCGGTTTGAGCGGTCGTGGTCTAGTGGTTATGATTTCGGCCTTCCACGCCGAATACCCGGGTTCGAATGCTCGCACGAGCTCCGTTTGAGCGCGAAACTCCCGGCGACCGCACCACTTCTCTTTTTCGATCAGGTTTTCTTTGGAGCTACTAGCCTGAGGGCTTTGAAATTGGTTTTGTTGAGTGGAAACTCCGTTTACTACGGTTTTAATCAAAAATATTCAAGTTTTATCTATTTTTATAAGGTAATAACAATATTTATAAGTAATTAGTGATATGTATAGTTTGTAAACAAGTGTTTCCTGTTCACCCCATGAACGCGAGAGCCGTGCTGGCTCCACTGGAAACAATGGGGTGGGAGAGCTCGCCTAAGTGGAGGTAGAGCCTCATGGAGAATGATCAAATGGAATATGTTCCCCCCGTGGAAGTCGAAAATTACCAACAGTTCCTTGATTACGCACGTAGAGCCGCAATCGTGACGTTTGAACCCATCTACTATGTTACGCCTTTTGAAGGCGACGTTATGGGAAATCCCGCCCAATGGCTACGCGCACTCCGTCTATATGCCATTGGTGTCGAATTGAATGGTATTCTCATCACGTTGATGCACCGCATCAACTTCCCACCCATCAACTTTGATTTTGAAGAAGGCATTCTGGATTGCGTCGCGGTTGAAGGCCAGTTGACAGAGATCGTACAGGAGCTTGAGACAGAGTTTCAAGCAGTTCCTGGCGCTCCAGAGCGACCATCGTTGCATGACGAATGGATTCGGACACTCCGGTAACGTAGACGAGAACGGGCATATGGGGAAACTTATTAAGGCGTGTGCCGTGAAAAACAGACCGCCGTCAGACTTGACAGGCTTTGGGCCGGTGGTCTAGTTGGTTATGACGCCGTCCTGACACGGCGGAGGTCCCGTGTTCAAATCACGGCCGGCCCACCACAAATGCCGACGTAGCTTAGCTCGGGAGTAGCTCAACCCGCGGGTTGAGTGCTGCTTACCGAAAGCGCGGGACTGAAGGCGTTACCGCGTCCAGCGTAACGTGTGAAATCCCGTTGTCGCGTGTTCAAATCACGCCGTCGGCACCACTTCTTCTTTTCGAGCGGTTAGAGAAATATTCCCTTCAGCATGGATGTCTTCTACCGAAGGAAAAGCCAATCAAAAAGAGTGACCAAACTTAAGGCAGTGAGAGCGCCAGCGGTATTGCCGATAAGATAACCAACAAGATAAGCGATTTGAGTCCAGGCGGAAAAGTACCAGATAAGAGCGAAAACTCCTCCCCAAATCCCCAAAACTATAGCAACTGCAAGAAGAGAGATTGCAAAGCGACGTGAATATTGGCGAACAGGGGTGGGTTGAGGAACACCGCGTTGTACTCGATGGGGGAAGACTCGAACAGCAAGCAGATTAGCAAGTACTGCTACCGTTCCACCCTGAGCAAGAATCACCCCAAAGGGCACAAAGGATAATACAACAGGGGAGATGATCCAGTAGATCAGCGCCATGACGTACGAGAGAATTATCTGAACAATCCCGAAAAGCCCGAGTGCAATGACGAGTAGAGCGGCGTCTTCACGGGTTCTCCAATAATATGCCTGTGACATTCGTTCGACCTCGAAGAGAGCACGTTTACGTGCGGCAAGGATTACTTAGCAGGTATTAATCTTTTCGTATAGAGGTGAGTTAAGGGATTAGAAGAAATGGTGGACCGGCCGGGATTTGAACCCGGGGCCTCCGCCAATTTGAGCGTCACTCATTATTGAGGGATGCTTGCCAAGACGGCGATCTACCGCTGATCTACCGGCCCATAGAAGAGGGTTAAGCAAGGCGAGTGCGAGTAACGTCTTTCCAAGCCCAGCTGAATTTCCGGATGCGGCTGGTTTGACCGAAACCACAGGCAGCACATTTTTTCTTTCGAACGTGGTATGAACGGCGTCCGCAGCGACGGCAGCGAATATGCGTTTTCTTGTTCTTTTTCCCAAATGCGGGAGTGCCTTTACCCATTGTTTATCCCTTTTTCTTGGTCTTTTTTGCTGGTTTTTTTCCAGAAGGTTTGCCGGATGGAGACAGGAAGATGACGTTGTCGCCACGGAGAATGACAGTACCAAGCTCTTGATGTGGTTGTTCTGTGAGGTCTTCGGCATCATCGAGGATGAGGTTGAGATGTTGATCATATCCGCGGAGCCGACCTCTCAGCTCCCGATCACCTTTGAGTTTTACTAGGACTTGCGAGTTCAGCGAACGAGCGAGTAAATCCATGGGACGATTTTCTGTCACAGTACAGGCTCCTGCCAGCTAATTGCAGTTGGCATGACTAAGAGCCCTTAAAAAACTTTGCTACCCATTTAGAGATATAGTGAATCTTCATGCGAATTAAACACCGAACACTTCTGAGGACAAAGGAACTGCGACAACTTCGAAAACAGCTCGAAAAAGTACCGAATTTGGAGCATAAAGCACTACGAGAATCGCCGTCAGGTAAGGTGCAAGTTGAGCGAATAGTACTTGATGACAAGTCTGAGCTCTATTTTATTGGTAGAGAACTGTGGCTAGTTATTCAACAAGACCTTATCTACCCCGGGTTACCCGCGTTGTTATCAGAAAACGTGCAATTACCGAAGGTAGTCGTCGATATGGGTGCGGTCTCGCACATTGCTAATGGTGCAGATGTGATGGCCCCAGGGATATACGATTTAGATAAGAAATTGGTTGAAGGAAAGCTAGCTGTTATTATTGACCAAAAAAATCTGATGCCGTTGGCAGTAGGCCGGATGCTTCTTGATGCAGAAACGATTTTGGAAATCAATAAGGGGCGCGCCATCGATACACTGCACTATGTGGGTGACCCGTTGTGGAAGCTAGCTAAGGAGCTCTCGGAATGAGCGGGCGAAGGGTTTTTACAGGTCACGTTTAATCCTTGTTTTGAAGATTTGTCGGAGGAAGATCCGGTTTGAGTCCTTTTGGTCGAAGAAAGAAAGAGAAAAAGTCTGATGCAAAAAGTGATGAAGCTACACCGAGTACGAGTCTCGAAGCAGCCTCAATGTATGTACGGTTTATGGAGCTGACCGGATTAATGGATGTGACTCCAATTTCTGATGAGGTTCGGAAAGGCAATCTTGTGGTGGTGGATGTATCACCTTTGGTGCAACAGGGTACGGAATTACAATTACAGTTGAAACGAGCGGTTGAGCAGTTACGTGCGGTGTGTATCAGTATTGATGGCGATATTGCGCAACTGGGTAATCGTTATATCATTCTTACACCGGGTCGCGTCAAAATTTTCCGCGAGACACCCTCCGAAGAGGATGAAAGCTTCCGAGTACGACCTGAGTAGGATAGAATCATGAAGAAGGTTTGTATACAGGTCGATCAGCACCTAGGTGAACAACTGCGTATTCTTTTAGTTGAGAAGGGGCTCTTGGATACGAATTTTCCCATCACAAAAGAAGATACACAACTCTATTTTCCCCTTCGACAGTCTATATCTGCAGATGAATTGTCAGCATTAGTCCAGAAGAGTGGACCATTAGCCCTTGTGCAAAAAGACATTACGCCTATTGTGCGTAAGCCACCAGATCTTGTCACCGCACTTGAGGGAAAACTTCCTGCGGAATTGGTTGAATCGGTACCTCATTCATTGGACATAATTGGCACTATTGCGATTGTAGAATTAGACCCCAAACTTAGTCCGTATGAGACGGAAATTGGGGATGCTATTCGGGAAGTAAACTCGCGTGTAGTTACTGTTTATGCTAAGGAGGGAGGCGTTGAAGGCGTTTACAGAGTTCGCCCTCTTCGTCTAATCACAGGCAAAGACCAATCTACGACAGTGCACACAGAATATGGGATTAAACTAGCGGTAGATGTAGCTCAAACTTATTTCAGTCCACGATTGGGAACAGAACATGATAGGGTGACCCAATCAATTGAGGCACAAGAAGTCATTGTGGACATGTTCACCGGGGTTGGACCCTTTGCGCTCTTGGCAGCAAAACGTCAACCCGTCACCGTGTATGCCATCGATGTCAATGAACAAGCGATTCAATGCCTAAAAAGAAGTCTCACCCTCAATCGCCTAACCGGTAAAGTAATTCCCTTAATTGGTGATGCACGAAAAATTATCCAAGACCAATTAGAGAAGAAAGCGGATCGTGTCATAATGAATCTCCCACACAATGCCTTTGATTATCTAGACGCTGCTGCGGCCGCAATCAGCTTGAGTGGGGGAATCATCCATTTTTATGGAATTACTACTGAATCGAGATCATTGGAAACGTTATGTGATGAAGTGATTGCAGAACTTGGAAACTTTGGACAAAAAGCAACAGTAAGAGGTACTCGAATTGTCCGCCCTTTCGCGCCACATGAATTCCAAGTGGTGATAGACCTTCATGTAGCGCCGGAAAACACGATAAGAGTTACCTGAAGGAAAGAATCTGGATTTTGAAGTAGGGCTATCAGAACCCGGTTGAGGTC
>JBHLQC010000034.1:0-11876 GCA_048885185.1 Candidatus Odinarchaeota archaeon
GCGGATTATGCCAAGTGCAACAATCACTGCGGCATAAGGAATCATGTTGATAAAGGAGGAATAGCCGGTAAGCCATCCCCAACCAGGAGCAAATTGCACTCCGTAGGCTATTGCTCTGAGGAAGCCAAAGAATAATCCGGCAAATAGTACACCAATGGGATTCCAGTTTCCAAATATCATTGCAGCGAGTGCTAAGAATCCGTTGCCAGCCGTCATTCCGACAGTAAACCGGGAACCAAATCCGATCGACATTTGTGCACCAGCTAGTGCAGACAACACACCACTAATAATAACGCCATACATTCGGTAGTTTTCAACATTTATCCCTGCAGTGTCAAGCGTGCTGGGATCTTCACCAGCAGCCCGGAGTCGTAAACCAAAGGAGGTCCGGTACAGAATATACCAGCTTATAGGAATTAATGCAAACATGACAAAAATGAGAGGGGAAACAAGACCAATAAAGGGAACACGGACATCAGGTAGAGGAACCACTGCATCTGAGGCACCCGCTGTTCCCCAAATAACCCAAAGCATTAAAGTTGTGAAACCCGTAGCGAAGAGGATAATTCCAGTTCCACTCACAATTTGATTACCCTTAAGTTTGACACTAATCAGACCATGAACAGCACCCAGAATGAGTCCGGAAATTAGCGCAGCAAAAACTCCAATCCATGGATTATCTGTATACCAGCAGGCAGCCACAGCCGCCCATCCGCCCATGAGCATCATGCCTTCCAGAGCAATATTAACGACACCTGAACGTTCAGAAAACATAGCACCAATACCTGCGAGAACTAGCGGAGTGCCGAGTACAATCATGGCGTTAATGATCCAACCCCAGAATTGCACATCAATTATCTGCATTAGAACTCACCTCCATAAGTCACACCTTGACGAACAATTAGTAGGTAGCTCCAAACTGCGAAGACAAGCCCTAGCATTCCTAAGACTAGCAACGGGATGAGTAAGGTGCCTCCGAAGAATACGGTGTTCACGAAGCCTAACACAATCAGAAGAATAGAGAGTGGGAAGAGAGCCCAAAGAGCTCGTCTCTCAGTTTTTAGCAGTCCATAGAAGACGAATAAACCCATGACTCCAAAAATGATGGCAAAAGCAAGTAAAGCCATATACATTGCCATGAATGGGTCAGTAAGAATCAGTGTGGGTAGGTCAGGAATTAGATCAAGAACCATCAATGTTCCAAACATAGAAGCTCCCATTGCGAGGGAAATCATACCACCTATAACGGCAAGAATTGACCCAAGAAAAATAGGCAAGGACTTCATTGGATCTTTCCGAATCCATTGAGCCCAGACAATTTCTCTTCTAGCTAACCATTCAACGATTTTCGGAGCTGCTACAAAAAGCACAACCAGTCCTTGAATGACATCAACCATTTCAGCAGGAACATGTCCTACGACCTGCATTTGTATAGCTCCGGCTCGGAGAAATCCAAAGAATAATGCACCAAGGAAGACACCCATGGGGCTATTCGCTCCTAAAACAGCAACAGTGATACCATCAAATCCAAGACCCCGAGACCAACCGGATAAGAACCGGTGATAATACCCCAGCATTTCAACTGCCCCTGCAAGTCCTGCTAAACATCCACTCAGAAACAATGCAATAACAATCATCTTCTTGGGGTTGATGCCTGCAGCTTCGGCTGCAGCTTCATTGTGACCTACTGCTCGCATTTCATATCCGAGAACAGTGTTTTTCAACAGGATCCAAACACCAATTACACATAGGATGCCGATGATAAACCCAAAGTTAAGGTATGATGAACCAAACAGTTTGAAAAGCTCAGCTGACGGCCAAATTGCCGGTGTCTGTGGCTGGGGTTGAATCAGAGTTGGATCGCGTAATGGTCCTGCAGCTAGCCAGGTAGTTAAGAGAGTGGCGATATAGGTCATCATCATAGTAGTTACTACTTCATGCGCTCCACGATAGGCTTTGAGAAGACCAGGAACAAGCGCCCATAACCCACCAATCCCTGCTCCAATTAACAGTGCAAGTAAGGGATGGATAAAGATGGGCATAATAAGCATAAAACCGACAATTACAGCAGCCATAGACCCCATGTACAGTTGACCCTCAGCACCAATATTGAACAAGCCTGTCCTAAAAGCAAGAGCCACAGAAAGTCCCGTCAGAATTAGAGGTGTGGTATACCATAGAATAAGATCAGGTTGAAGCAGTGCTCCACCAAGTAGAGTAGAATATGCAACGATGGGATTGAAGCCAGTACCAAGCATTATCAGGGAAGTGACCAGGAGAGCGAGGATGATGGACATAATTGCCCAGCCCACCTGGATGAATGCTCGACGGAGATTGGTCCATTTGAAGAACCCTTTAATCTGTTCCCACATTGAACCCAGAATTGTGCCCCATGAACTATTCCTAGTCTTTGGTGGACTCTCGCCCATTTCAGTTTCGAGGTCTTTTGATGGGTTACTCATTGTCTTAGCTCCTCCGGTGGTAGATCACTTTGTTCCCCTGCCATTAGTAAACCTAGTTCACGTTCATTGGTTTCCTCTGGGGTTTTAATGGCTACTAGTTCGCCTTTGAAAATAACAGCAATGCGATCGGAAACGTTTCGAATTTCATCAAGGTCAGCGGAGATGAGAAAGATAGCTACACCTTGGTCTCGCATTCGAATGAGAACATTGTGAATATATTCAGTGGCTCCAACATCTAACCCACGAGTCGGATGAGAAGCAAGGAGAAGTTTGGGATTAGGACCAATTGCACGGGCAGCAACGACCTTTTGTTGGTTTCCACCTGAAAGTGTTGATATCGGTTCATCAACATCACGTAATCGAATATCAAAGTCTTTGACAAGAGTATTGGAATAATCTGTGATATTTAATGCGTTTAACAAAAAGCCGCGAGGTCCTGTAGCAAAAGGAGGTGCATGTTGACCTCCCAAGATGAGATTTTCCTTAGTTGAGAAATCCAGGATTAAGCCACGTTTTTGTCGGTCCTGTGGGATGTAACCTACTCCTGCTGCTCGCATCTTTCGGGGTCGATATTTCGTCACTTTTTCCCCTTCAATGAAGATATCCCCTTGATTGACTTTTCGAAGTCCCCATATGGCTTCGACTAGCTCATCTTGACCATTTCCATGAACTCCAGCAAGGCCTAGAATTTCACCCTTCTTTACTTCAAATGAAATTCCTCGAATAGCTGGGAGTCCTCGATCATCGCGTACATGTAAATTTTCGACCCTTAAAACGGTGTCAGTTGGTTTTGCAGGAGTTTTTTTAACACGAAAAACGACTGGGCGTCCAACCATCATTTCAGCTAATTGTTCACGGGAGGTATCTTCTTTCCTCACAGTTCCAACAAGCGCACCGTCTCGTAATACAGATATTCGGTCGCAGAGGGCCATGGGTTCACGGAGTTTGTGGGTGATAAGGATTATTGTTTTTCCTTCTTTTCGGAACGTTTCTAGGGTTTCAAAAAGCTCATCAACTTCTTGGGGGGTTAAGACTGCTGTAGGCTCATCTAGAATCAGAATGTCAGCATCACGATAAAGAATTTTTATAATTTCTACTCGCTGTTGGAGTCCAACAGAGAGATCCCGAATTTTTGATTGGGGGTCAATGTGCAATCCGTTTTCCTCAGCGATATGGAGGATTTTTTCTTCAGCACTCTTGAAATTCATAGGCATTGCAGGATTAATACTAGGTTTCCAATACTTCAGATCAGCAGTTAAATTTGTATACAGAGGTTCAGCACCCAGAATGACATTCTCTGTAACTGTCATGATGGGAATGAGTTTGAAGTGCTGGTGCACCATTCCAATACCAAGATGGATAGCATCATGTGGGGATTTGAAATTCACTTCTTCTCCGCGAATTTTCACCGTCCCAGAAGTTCGGGTGAGCAGTCCATAAAGGACATTCATTAATGTCGTTTTTCCCGCTCCGTTTTCGCCGAGAAGACCATGGACTTCCCCTTCATCAATTCGGAGTGTAATATCACGATTCGCCTCCACATTGCCAGGAAAGACCTTCCAGATATTCTCCAGCTCAATAGCGTAAATTGAAAACGCCTCCATCAAAGTTAGTCTGATATTGTCAGCCTTTCTAACAAAATGGCGACATAGACTGTTAGCAGTTCTTCTAGTATATAATCTCAATGTTTGTAAATCAAAGAAAAAAGGGGGAGAGGGGGCTTGCTAGCCCTCTCAATTTTATGCTAACCAATCAAAGTCGAGTGGAATTACGTAAGTGCCGTTAATAATACCCTGCGTAAGATCAGCGAGCATATCACGGGTAGCTTGTGGCCATGACCAGCCTAGAAGAGTTTCGTTATCTTCCCAACCCACACCACCGTTGGCGAGGTTGTGGAATTGAAGCCCAGTTAAAGGTACACCAAGATCACTAGCCGCTTCAATGACCCAGTATACTCCGAGATCGACACGTTTCAACATTGACGTGAAGATGACCGTGGGTGGACCAGGATTGTCCGGATCAGGACAGCCAAGGAACATCTGTGGCATATCTACTCCGATAGCCCATACAGGATATGCAAGGGTGCCATTCGTTTTGACAGCAGAGTCAAGACAGCCGAGACCGGATTTACCGGCAGCAGCGAAGATAATGTCAGCACCAGCAGCATACATTCCATCCGCTAGTGATTCACCGAGTACTGGGTCACCAAAATCATTCACATAGGTGTGTACAAATCCAGCACTTCCAGTCTCGTTGTCAAGGGCGAAGGAGGGATGACTGAAGTTTGCACCCCAGAAGTACCCAGCAGCAAACTCCCGGATGAGGGGAACGTCCATTCCACCTACAAAGCCGATTTTGTCTTCGCCCGTCATGGTGCCAGCAAGTGCGCCAACGAGTGCGGAGCCCTCACCAGCAGCGAAGAGAAGTGATGTGACATTTGGATATGTACCAGGATCGATGAACATGTCAACGATGGCGAAGTTTTGGTCAGGATAGTCTGCAGCCACATTCATCATAGCTTCAGATTGGTCATACCCGATACCAATGATTACATCGTACGGATCCGCCCAGGGTAAGTGGGCAGCATATTGCTCTAGAAAGGGTTCGTATTGTGCAATTTCATCTGGCTCAACATAGGTGAAGCTGATGCCAAAATCATTTGCAGCTTGTACGGCACCCAGATAGCAGCCGTCATTGAAGGATTTGTCTCCGAGTCGGCCTGTCGCAAACACGATGGCCACGTCATCAGGATTCGGTGGAGCTTCCTTGGGTACAAGGAACCACCAAACCGCGATAGCACCACCAGCAACAATGATAATCACTATGAAGATAATGGCGATTAATTTTGTATTGCTTCCATTACTCATATTTGGCTCCTCCAATTGCTCAGTATCAGAAAACGTCGAGGTTAGAAGCAACGTTTAGTGTTTCTAGTCCGACTTATTTCCGATATGAACAAGAGGGTTAAGCCAGTTACGTTCAAACGTGTATAAAAATCTAGACATAGGACCATATGAAGTGGTTCCATTTGAAATCATGGTGTGCAGATTGGAACATTAGATGTTGTGGACCAAACCATCTGGTCCAACTAAGAATAATTGTGTAGTCCCTAATGAATCGGTTTTTCCTTCTGCCTCATGGACGTGGCCACTATATACAGCGAGAGGTTGCACTTCGGTAATAAAATCGCGGAGGCTATGATAGCCAATATGTGTTCCACTCCAGGTCATATCCACTGCTGTGCCATATGGGGGTGTGTGGGTTACCAGCACCAAATTCTCAAGAGACATAAACCGATTGAGGATCTGTTGCACTTTTTCTTCTGACACACTGAAGGGTAACCCTGGTTTTCCTCCACCAAGTCCTGCGAAGGTCTTTGATTCAAATATAACATATTCTCCATGAAAATAGATGAAGTGGGAATGTTCCTTACAGATTAATTTCAATTCGTCGGCATCATCATGGTTTCCTGGCAACAGGTACACATCGGTGCCAACATCCAGTTTTTCTAAGGTTTCTTCAAGCCCCCTTCCAAAGCTCGCAAAATCGCCTAATCCAAAAGCGGCATCCATTTCTGGTAACTGTTGACTGATTCGTGAAATGGCACCGTGATCTCCGTGAATATCTGAGAAGAACAGAATCCTCATGACCCCTAGAACACATGGGCGCCTAACAAAAAGTTTCCGAGAAAGACGCCCATATGGATAAGACATACACACTGAATATGGAATGTAATAGGGTAATGGCTAGTGGTGTTGTCTCAGATTTTCCCTTCAACAACGATTAGCTCTTCAGTAATGATGGCGAGGACAACTGTCACACCAACAAAGCCAGTAAAGACACTAAACGCCGAACCCGGTGGGGCTAGACCCATAAATTCACTGATAAGCTTCCAGGCAAGGGTCAGTAAACTCATTCCTGCTCCAATACCAACGAGCCAGCGACCAATTCGTTGAATCTTCGCGGCCACAAGGAGTGCACCAGCAATCACTGTTAAACCTCCAAAAGAGCCAAGCCAGTGAAGGATTGAATTCGCGATCATTGCGATGGGTAAATACTGAGCGGGGAGATTCAATAGATTCCAGGCTAACAGGATATACGAAGTGTAATCAATGGGATTTGTGTAACCACTAAGGATTAACAGAGTGCCAGTAATCAACCCGAGAATAACTGCTGCAATATTACGTCGAAGCAAAATATCACCTAGAGCAGTCCTACATTCTCTTCTTCTTAAAAGCCCTAGTAACGTCTCAATCTAAGTGTTGCAGTGGGCAAAGGAGTATATAGGAAGAGTAACAACGATTTGAACCAAATTACTTAGCAATCGAATATGTAGGAGGCAGTTATTTCAGATGTCTGAATCAGATGTTTGGTTTGTCGACCGACAGGTTGGACCTCAAAATTCCATGTTGGATAAACTCGAAATCCTGTGGAAAAAATTGGGTCTGAAAAAAGCCATCATAAAGGATTCCAGGGTCTTCATCAAGACGCACTTCGGAGCATACGGGAACCTTATGTATATGCGACCAGCACTCCTTCGAAAAATCGTGGATCTGGTGAAGCAAGAAGGAGGAATGCCCATACTAGCTGAATCGGCGGGTTTAGGATATGGTTCAGGCTTGTATGGTGGTCGAACGACCGCAGCAGAATATTTCCGAATGGCATCAGCTAACGGCTATACTATCGGTACCATGGGAGCACCTATTGTACTTTTAGATGGATATTGGGGCACTGATACATTCGATGTAGTGATAGAAGGGAAGCATGTCAAGAAGGTTGAGGTGGGAATGGCTCTCCGAGATGCCGATGTGATTATCGTCTTCACCCATTTCAAGGGTCATGGAGGAACAGGGATGGGAGGAACCTTAAAGAATTTGGGCATCGGATGTGTTGGGAAATTCAGTAAAACACAGATGCATGGCCCTCAAAACCCCATTGTTAACGCAGAGGAATGCAAGGGACCTGAATGCAGTAAGTGCGTTGATGTGTGTCCGACTCGGTGTATCACCGTGGATCCTAAGGTGGAGATTGATTTCAGTCGTTGTATGCATTGCATCCATTGCGTGTCGGTGTGTCGTTCTCAGGCGGATTCAAAAGCGATTACAGCGACGTGGGGCGGTGATCCCATGGGTTCAACTGAAAGGATGATTGAAAATGCGCTTGGTGTTGTTGAGGGAGTTGGACGCGACCGCTTCTACTACTTCAATGTCGCGTTAGATATCAGTCAAACCTGTGACTGTGCCCCCTTTGGTCCTATGGCACTTATACCCGACTTGGGGATATTCGCTTCACATGATCCGGTTGCCATTGACTCTGCAAGCATTGACATGCTTAATGAAGCCCAACCAATTACTGTATCCGCATGTGGTGATATTGAACCAGGAGAAGATAAGCTAGCAATTACCACGCCATGGCCCGATCCCCATACTGGTGAAAAGACACCGACACAGTGCCATTTACGGCAAATCGAATACGCAGAAGAACTAGGAATAGGCACAAGGAAGTACAAACTTCGAAGAGCTGATAAGCGTAAACCAACCTAGCTGAAAAACGCTAGAACTGTACAAATCAAGAAGGAAAATCTACTGCAGGCTAGATTGAGGAAGCAGTGATGGTTACATCATTTCGATTTCTTAGATTTTGTCTTTGAGTCCATTCGATCGATTGCTTTCGAACTTGTTTTTTCCTTTCGAGTTTGCCATTCAACTGTGAAAAGCTGGGCATAGTGGATGGGTACTCCGACATCGAGCAGGTGTGTTATGATCTCGTCTTGCGTTTTGCCTTCCTTGGATAGTTTGCTTGAAATGTTGAAGGTGAACTCTTTCAGTTCCCAGGGATAGACGACCCATGCTTCGGTGCGAACGACGTAAAAGTCGGGTACTAGCTTGGTCCATGGTTTCATATGTAATGTAGCTGTACGTGGGTTCTTGTATCCCCGTTTATCTAGGTGGTCAAGGGCTGCAATTAGACTATCACCCGTGTCTGAAATGTCATCTACGAGTAGGGGAGATTTCCATTGCATATCTTTGGGGAGGCTTTGACTAATTCGAGGTTCGACATCACGGGCATATATTCCGCGATACAGGTCCACTTTAACGTTGGCAGTTTCTCGGGTGAAAAAGAGGTCTGACAGAATTCGTGCTGGGATCCATCCTCCCCTAGCGACACCTACTACAACGTCAGGGCGGAATCCTGAATCCATTATCTTCTCGTAGAGTCGAAAACACAGCTCGTAGAGTCGTTCCCACCAGACGAACTCGTACGTGATTGCCATACTGCTAGGTATCTATCTGGTCTATAAAGCTTATCGTCAAAACGCTCCTAAATGGAGGAGCAGGAGTGAAAGCTTTGGCACTGTAATTTGATTCGAAGGACTATGTATAAAGGGATAGATTTCTAAGATGTTGCTGGCTGGAAATATTGACAAGGAACGCTAATCCCGACGATCCAGAAGAAAAACAAGAACAAGCGGAGAGTCAGGATGAGTCCGAGTTGCGAGAGAAACTGGAAGATATTTCGTCTAGACTCGCTCGGATTGAACGCGTTCTCGCCCGAATTGAACCGGAGATGGGAGAATTCCAGCAATCAACTCGCCTAATCCGAGAAGGGATGGACTTCTATGGTTCACTCTTTAATATGATGGGTCGTTTTTCAGGGCGTCAACGACTGGCGAAACGATTCCCTGAAATCGGGAAGGATGAAATCGGACGGCTCGTTGTAGAAGCCCTTGAACCGGGGAAACCAATGAATGTGAGTCAACTCACAGCAGCCGTGAGACGGGAACGGGGAACAGCTTCACGTCGGATTGTACGGGAGAGAATTCAGCGATTACAAGAACTTGGAATTCTCAAAGAATCACACAGCGATAAGAAAGCCACCTACTACAAACTCGCTGAAGACATATTCTAACGGTAAATGACCGATTTTCTGGTCACTTTTTCACAGATACTATATGTTCTCTGACCACACTAGTATAGCTTGGTGAGATATACATGAGCGACAAAGACCAAGAGTCAAAATCGACAGATGCTGAGGAATTACGTGAAATTCTCGGAGCCGTTCAAGAAACCATTCCACAACTCATCGGTTCTCTCGTCAAATCCATTTATTCACCAGACGTGGCAAAAAACATAGCTGAATCCGTAGGGATTCTCTACTCCGACTTGAAGAAGCAGGGGATTCCCGATGAATTAGCTCTGGAAATGACCCGCAGTTACATGAGTATCCTCGACATTAAAGATCTCATTAGTGAAGGGATTAGTAAGGGAGCTAAAAGTGGGGATGTGGATGTTGAAGTTGAACGTGGCGTTCGTCGAAAAACCAAAGAAAAGGAAAAAGACTAAGACCCACAAGGTGAGCCCTGGGTGATTCCAATTGGATACTAAGATAACGACAAAAACCACCAGTTGGAACACCCAATCACCTTGGCTCACTGCTGCAGGATTTTGAACTGAGGATTGACAAGAAAATGTCAGCTAGAATGATCTTAACTGCAATCCCTGGAGGATTAAGAATTCTGATTCGTTCTTGGAGGGCGATGCGGTGGGGAAAACGGCAAGCCAATAAGAGTGTGAAAGTGTTTGAAAAAACCCTCCAAGAGCAAGGTCTCTCAGAGGAAGTAATCAAAGAACTTTCAGCTGTATATCAAGCTAATGCTGATTTTTTGTCAATTCGGGGTTTATCCCGATTAGCGATGCAAGCTGTCCGCTCGAGGTCCCGAAGTAAATAGCGAGCCGCGGACGCTCCTCAGTGCAGATCAGATCCGTCATCCGCCATGATGAGTGGCTCTGGTTAGGTGCATGTTCGTCATCGTCGACATCCGCAAGCTCAATGAATAGTGAAGTGTTCTCCCATTTAGGAGTTTCCAAATCAGATGGTTAAGACTTCGAGCCCCTGACTAGTTCCTTGGTGATGGCGTTCATTGTAAGAACCGGTTTGATATTGAGATACAGGATGATTATACCAACTAAGAACAAAATCAAACCTGCAACCTTTAACAAGAGACTATAAGGACCAAAGGTTACTTGCAGAATCAATGGAGCCAGCATTACTACGAATGCCCGGATGAGGTTGAAGAGTATTCGTAATTGGGTGTCTTTGATAATAATCACAGCTACCCAAAGAAGAATCAACAATACAAGAAACACAGAACCTCCAATTGTGAGCCAGATAGTTT
The DNA here is from genome assembly GCA_048885185.1 of Candidatus Odinarchaeota archaeon. Classification (GTDB taxonomy): domain Archaea; phylum Asgardarchaeota; class Hermodarchaeia; order Hermodarchaeales; family Hermodarchaeaceae; genus Hermodarchaeum. The sequence goes on from JBHLQC010000034.1 coordinate 10,639, forward strand.
CCACAAGAACCAGGGGTAACAGAAGATTAGCGAAGACGACAAGCAACAGGATCACAATGATAAGGATAGTCCAATAATTCATCAGATTAGTGAATTTTTTCAAATCCATGGTCGCTTTGGTTAATCGTTCCATTAGATCAGACATGATGAAATCCTCCAATTTCGTGCTCCTTCGTTGGATTTACCCTAAATGCCTTTCTCTTAAACCCAGTATTCAGATTGATTGACAAGTTTAGCTATCGAATCAACACTAATTTCGGTCAAAACACCTTGTTCAGTCATGAATCCTGTGACATATTTTGCAGGCGTTATGTCGAATATGGGATTAAGAGCATCAGTGTGTTCAGGGGCAATTTGCACAGGTCCAATCTCACCAGAAGGTAATTGACCTACAATGGTTCGTATCTCGTTGGCTGGGCGTTTTTCGATTTCGATTGCTTTCCCATTTTTACAATCAATATCAAAAGCGAAGGTTGGCGCAGCAACATAGAATGGAACATCATGGATGTGGGCGAGTACAGCTTTCTCATATGTTCCGATCTTATTGGCAACATCACCATTGGCAGCAATGCGATCGGCTCCGACGATGACGGCATCGATGAGGTTGTGATTGAAAAGATAACCACAAGCGCTATCGATGATTAGCTGGTGGGGGATTTCCTCCTGACGTAATTCCCAGGTAGTTAACCGACTTCCCTGGAGCCAGGGTCGCGTTTCCGACACGTATACCATGGCAACTTTTCCTGTTTTGAACCCGATGCGAATTACGCCCAAGGCTGAGCCTGAATCTTGTATTGCTAATGCTCCTGTATTACAATGTGTAAGGATTCGACTTTCAGGTTTGAGTAATTGTGCACCTTTCTCGCCCATGGTTTCTGTTGCCCAAATATCTGTCATCAGGATATGATGAGCTGCTTGGTCAACATTGGAGCGTATCGAGTGAATCGAATTTCCGTGTGAGGCAGCTTGAATGCAAAACTCTACTGCTGCACCTAATGTTACAGCAGTGGGACGCGCTTGGGCAATAATATGACCTGCTTCCTTTAGGTGTAAAAGAAATTCTTTCACCGAGTCAACTGAGATTTCGTGAGCTGCTTGAGCCATAGCAAAGGCACCAGCTACGCCAACCGAGCCGGCACCTCGTGTGACGAGATTAGTAATTGCCCTTGCTATGTCTCGCCAAGTTGGCAAGTTAATCACTTCGAACTTGAAGGGGAGCAATCGTTGATCAATCATCT
>JBHLQC010000035.1:0-11370 GCA_048885185.1 Candidatus Odinarchaeota archaeon
TCACTTCTTTGAGAAACCCTTTCTCCACTGCCTGGTCTAACAACATGAGTGTGTGAGCCCAAAGGGCTTTCGAACCTTCAGGAATATGTTTTTTCAGCGAAAGCACTTCGGATTTTGAGATATTATGTATTCTCCAAGAGCAGCCTCCATTTAGATAGGCAAGAAGGAGGGGTTGAAAGGAATCAATCGCTCGAGCAAACTTTGCTTCGGGTGTGGACATTGCTTCATACTCTTGCCAAAGCAGATGAAGTTCCTCTTCTTGATCTTGTGGTAGTAAACCGAATAGGCGGTCTGCGGCTTTGGTTTCCCGGTCATTTTGATCCTTGGTTTGATCTTGGTCATAGATGAAGGTGTCCCCTGCGTCGATTTCGACGATATCATGAATGAGTAGCATTTTAATGACTTTCAGGATATCGATGTCGGGTTCATTGGCATGTTCCCTCAGTAGGAGTACCATGACCGTAATGTGCCAGGAGTGTTCCGCGTCGGTTTCTTTCCGGCTAGCGTCAATGAGCCAGGATTCACGAATCACTTGTTTTAGTTTGTCAATTTCGGCAATGAAGTCCATCTGTTGGGCGAGGCGATTGAGATTCATGTGCAGTAGTTAAAATGAAGATGCATATGGCTTTGCCGGACGAATAACGTTGTTTACTTGTCGTCAAGAGAATCTATGTCTTCGCCAGAGGTGTCTATAGGCTCTTCTGCAGTAGATTCCGTAATGGGTTCAGGTACTTCATCTATGCCAAGATAATCGGAGATGTCAACATCAACGAGACACATAGTTGAGAGTTGTTGTGTTCCGCGTGAATCCATATATCGCCGGAAACGATTTTGGAGACTCGGTAGGTAACGGTCATAGGCTAAGAGCATTAGTAAAGGCATGTAAATGAAAATGAAGGGATTCAGGAGAGTAATTAGCACCACGAACCAAGGGGGGACCCATGGCCAAGGCGGAGTGACAGCACCAATTGCATAGATGAAGCCAATATAACCGATAATTAAACCATAAAAAAGAACCACTGATATCCCAGCATACCCCGCGAGCAGATATGTTAACACTCGACCTGCACTGAAGAGTTCCTGGGAACCGCTAGGGGGCTGGCAATGAAAGAGGATCTTGGTGTCATCTATCAGCCATGATGAGGGGAGGATTATTGAAAGGATGACAAATACGATGGGAAAAATGACTGCTGCTGTATTCCAGGCATTCACAGCTGTTGGAAGACCTGGATCCCAGATAATGAAATATTGACCAATGTAGGTTGCTACGTTCAGGGATAGACCAAATGAGAGTAATAGGGCGAAAATGGCTCTCCTGAACACAGAATAAATGGGAGACGGTTTTTGTGTATCAACTCCATAGTAGTAGATTTCACTGCCTGGATTCAGTAATCGATTTAGTGGCAAGACCAGCCATCGTGGTGTAATTATGGCCATAGCCATATAGAGGGGAATGGCGAGAATAGGGATTAGATAGAACAGAATGAGCCAGTCCGTGACGCCATGCCCTGGAATTATGGGAACGATATCTATCCATCCATAAATCAGAATAGGGAGAATGTAGTTGAGGATGGCCCAAATTACGTCCAGACTAATAACGGCAAACATTACAAGAATAACAACTATGAGGGTCTTTCGTTCCATGTTTCTGCACCTCTTCTATCCCGTTATCTAGCAAGGGACAGTTGGCTACTAAAAGGTTCTTAAAACTAAATGAGCTGTCCTAAGTTTTTGTGGATTCTTCCTTAAACCGGATATTCATCGTTTCGAGTTCTTGGAGAATGGGCTCATAGAGTTCCGGAACTATGGGAATTTGGACTCCCTTCAACTGAACTTCGCCAGTGAGAATTAAGTGTGAGGCGATGGCTGCAGGGAGAGCGACGGTGCGACTCATGGATGAGTCACCATTAGGAATCCCATAATCAATGAGGGTCGACCGCACTTGTTCCTGAGTGTTATCCCTGTGTTCGATGGTGAATTGGTGTTGCATCACAATCATATCCCTTTCCCCCGCAGAATATTGCAGCTTCTCTTCAAAGAGTGCCACCATTACGTCAATTGGGGCTCCCCGTTCAATTGCTATAGGTTGGTCAGTAAAGAGTCCCAACCAATCTAGTTTTTTAATTACAGCATCATCAACTTGGACTTTGAGATAGTTTGCAACTTGCTGTTTAAGATCTCCACCTGATGAGAAGTTAAGGATTCTGCGCACGAAATCTGCATAAGTTAGATTGTTTAGGGAGTGTTCATCGAGTTCGAGTAATCCTAATCGTCCGATATTATACATGGTCTTACACCATCCCGGATAGCGTAAAGTGCCACGCAACATGGTCTGGATGCCCTTAAGCCCATAGATGTCAATATATTGCAGTGAATCTCGATTAGGATACCCTTCAAAATCTCCCAACTCGTGTACAGTTTCTACATGGCAGTTGGCAAAAAGCTCTTCGCCAGGAATTGTAATTTCTTTTCCATCTTTGAGAAAGAGTGCTGAATTCCGACCCGCTAGCAAGACACCTCGGGGGCTCCAGGAGAGTTTATACCCGAAGGGGTTTGTGTTTGCATCAGGGGCTGGTAATCCTCCTGTGAAACTAGTAAACGAGAGGACTTTACCGCCCTCTGCTTGTGCTTTGTGGATTATTTTCATCGCCGACATGTGGTCTTGTCCTGGGTCGACGCCACATTCATTCATAAGAATAACATCAGCACGTTTTGCCTGCCCGTCTAATGCTCGCATTTCGTCAGAGACATAGGATGTTGTAATCATGTTCACCTTATACCGTAAACATTCTCGGGCCACCTGTACATGAAATGTAAACGGAAGCAAAGAGACAACAAGATCTGCAGGTTTAACCAGGTCCTTTAACTCCTTGACTTGACGCGAAATGTCAAATGCTCGGGCTTCCCCATTGGGATGATCGCCAACGAGACGCATTGCCTTGCTGACAGTTCGACTAGCAACCGTTACCTTGTAACCATGATCTAGCATGTATTGAACGTAAGGTCGTGCGACTAATCCTGCACCGAGAACGAGAACATGTTTCATCCCATTTTTCCTCCTTTTGCAGTGGTTCCTGTTGATGTGTTACAAATACTTTTTGAGATACTCATATGCTGGCGTGAGTTTGCCCTGATGCACAATGACAGCAGTCTTGACCTCAGGTGGGAGGTCCAATTTTTCAAAAGGTACGGTGTAATCGGCTTTGGCGATGGACGGAATGAATTGCCGGAGAGTTTCGCTAAAGGATGTGGATGCTTCACGAGGTAACTCTGTTGGCAAGTTATCCACTGCCATGACAACCACCCCTTTTCCTTCGATCCCCATTCTCATCTGTTCCTCAATGGGGTCATAAACGAAGGTTGGATGGTCTGGCTTTGTACATTTGAGTGTAAACTCAATGGCTCCTTCGACATCACAGCTAATGTCGCCCACGATTTTGAGTCGAGGCTTCCCTGCAGTCTTTTCCCAAAGTGTGCGGAGCTCAGTTTTTTTGACCATTCGTGGGTACTTCTCGGTCCAGTAAATACAATTCATGAGAACCGTAAGATGGGGGAGATATTGACTGAAGTTAGACTCATACAGGGCTTTTCCATGGTCATAGTAATGTTGTAACTCAAAACTTGCTGATGGGTCCTTTGGACGGATCGTGTCTTCTTCACGGAAGAGCACCTTGTAGAGTGTATGTGTATCTGGTGGTAAATCCGCTAGCTCATCTGGTGAGACTGTTTTGTGGGGGAGTAAATCAAAGATTATTTGGGCTCCACGAGATGTATTACCATAGCCGATAAAGCCCACACTGAATGGTGCGAGTTCGGAGGCAACCCCTTCGATTTTAATTCGTTCTCCCACAGATTTGATGGCGACCTTTAGGTCATCGAGTCCTTCATATTCATACGTTGGACGTAATTCCGAAAAGGGGTTCGGAGTGATACCCTCTATGGCAAGGCGTTCTCCCAATCCACGAAGAGTCTCAGCCATACCTGCTAGTCCCGCCCAGTTACCGAAGAAAACTAGCCGGCGTCCCGAATCTACTTCGACAATCCGTTCATAATCAATGAGGGTTGTTCCCATATCTAGCATCTGTTGTAACATAGCCATGTTGTATGGCTGTCCCTTAATGACATGGGCAAAAAAGAGGTAGACTTTCCCGGGTTCAAATACTTCTTTGGGAATCTCCTTCAGTCCGAAAATCACAGGCACTTGGCTATCTTTGAGTTTACTGATTGAAGCGCCAGCCTTCTCATAAGTGTCTTCAGAAAAGACTCGTTGTTCAGAGGGTTCCACGATAACTTCAATGCCATGTTTTTTCAAGAAACCCTGCACATCAGCGGGTATAATAGGGGTTCGTAGTTCAAACGCCTTATTTTCCCGACGAATACCAATCTTTCTCATCATAGAACGCCTCTCATAATGTTACAAGTATTTTTGCGTAAGGAGTTTTAGTTCGGCTCTCAGAGTAAAAAGTCTGGTGCCTGCTCAAAGAAACAGTGAACGTTTATTGATTCAGAACAATCTAGAAGATATAAGGCTCTCAACAACACATGTGAAGCAGAGTTGGCGAAAATGCTTGACAGTGTGTTGAAAAAAATCGATGAAAATGCCAATCGTGCCATTGATGCAGTAAAAGAAATCTGCAGCATTCCCTCCGTGGCAGCCAAGAAGCAAGGCATTGATGAGACAGCGAATCTCCTCATGAAAATGCTTGAAGATGTTGGCATTGAAACCCAACTTCATTCCACAGCCGGTTCCCCGGTTGTAACTGGGTGTCTAGATGTTGAGGCGAAACGTACCCTCTTATTCTACGATCATTACGATGTGCAACCCGCTGAACCCCTGGAACTCTGGGATTCACCACCCTTTGAACCTGAGATACGAAATGGCAGACTTTACGCACGCGGTGTCGCAGACAATAAAGGCGATACGCTTTCACGGATATGGGCAATTCGTGCATACAAAGAGGCGGGTGCCAAGCTTCCAGTTAATATCAAATTTGTTGTTGAGGGCGAAGAAGAAATTAGTAGCCCCAATCTTCCGGATTTCACCAAAAAGCACGCTGAATTCCTGAAAGCTGATGGTGGCATTTGGGAATTTGGGAGCGCTGGGTTTGATGGTACTCAAGAAGCTTGGCTTGGACTCAAAGGAATCCTCTACGTTCAGTTTGAGGTCCAACGCATCTCTCACAATGCCCATTCTAGTAATTCTTCCATTCTCCCATCTGCACCCTTCCGACTAGTTTGGGCTCTCAGTTCACTAAAGGATGAAAAGGAACGCATTCAAATCAAAGGGTTCTACGATGATGTTGTACCGATGACTAAGAAGGAACGCGAATTCGTAGCTAAGATTGATTTTGAAGAGAATGCTCGTCGCAAGTTCTGGAAAATCGATAAGTTTGTGAACAACTATGAAGGCGACGATCTGAGAGAAGCCTACTACTATCTCCCTCACCTCAGCATTGATGGGCTCACTAGCGGCTACCAAGAGGAAGGCTCAATGACTGTACTTCCAGCAAAGGCCACCGCTAAAATTGACTTCCGATTAGTTGAGAACCAACATCCTGAAGATATCGTGAAGAAACTTCGAAACCACTTGGACGCCAAAGGATTCTCTGATGTAAAGATTGCCTGGTTCGACGGATACCCCGCTGCAAAAACACCCATAGATCACCCCTTCGTTAAAATCGTAGAAAGAGCCAACCAGAAAGTCTACGGTCACTCCTTACGTGTGCATCCCACAACACCTGGGTCCGGACCCTTGTACCTCTTCAAAGACTATGTACCTATGGTCTCCATTGGTATTGGCGATCCTGAATCCCGTGGCCATTCGCCGAATGAGAGCGCTTCGGTTGATAATTTCGTCAAAGCTATGAAACGCATCGCTGTCGTCATAGATGAAATGGGCAAATGGTAGACACAAATTCTAAAAGTCCATTCCTGGTAAGCCAATTGATACTAGAACGCGATATTAAATTCAAAAAATGCTAACCTATAAAAGCACATACATTAACTTCGAAACTATGACAACAAAAATCAATCCTGTAATTTTACAGGTTCTTAACGTGATTGCAGTCATTTCAGTTATCATTATTAATATTCTAGCCAATGTACTTCCTATCAATGGTGTGAATACCGGTCAAGTCTCTGATCTCTACTTTAACTATTTCACACCCGCTGGATACGTTTTCTCGATTTGGTTCATCATTTACATCCAATCGATTATCTTCATAATCTACCAAGTAAGATCCAGTCAACGAGAAGAAACCTATTTGACCAAAATTAACATCTTCTATTTCCTCGGCGCTTTAGCAAATATTGCCTGGATTTTCTTCTTCCACTATTCTGCGAATCCTCAATTTCCACCGTTTTTCTTTACCTCAGTTGTTCTGTTACTAGCTCTTTTACTCCTAATGCTTCTTGTTTTCCTTCGATTGGGAATTGGAAAAGACGAGGTTCCACGTAATGAGAAACTAGCAGTTCATTTACACATCAGTGTTTATCTAGCCTGGTTAGGTGTTGCTTCAATTGCGGCCATCGCTTCCGCTCTGAATGTAATCATTCCTGGCATTCCAGATACAACCCAATGGCTTGCAACCGCAATTATGGCTGTTGTTGCAATGCTACTAGCCGTACTTATGGTGTATCTTCGACGTGATTTTGGATTTGCGCTGGTGGTTCTATGGGCATCTGTAGGAATCGCCTTGAAATGGCTATTCATACCGATAATTGGGTATACGGCGATTACTACGTCTGTCATCATTGTAATTGCACTTATTGTCGTTCCCCTTATCAAGCGGGATGGATTTGTTGAATATTATCTTGGACCTAGGAAAACCTAGCTCCCAAGATTTCTACCTCTTACTCAATGTAATAACAATCCATGATTTTAACTTCACAAAAGGCTTTAGCCTTCAAAGAACATCAATTACTCGAGGGAAAATGTCAGCATCAACGTACACCACACGCTTGACGCGAACGCTAGTTTGGACCACACAAGAAACCGCGAACGTCGCCCACCTAGTTCGCCATATTCGGCGCAGCGAAGCCACGCTAAAAAACCTACAGTACAACCGTGAAGTTGTTCGCTCCGAAATATCGACATGGGATCGAATTAACATTCTAAAAAAGACTAAACATGAACGTACTGAATCCGACCTGAATCAACGGATCGATCTCATAAAGAAGGGGCTGAAACACAATCATGCCCAACTTGATCAAATGCTCCTGAATGTTTTCTTCGATTTAACTAGCTCAAATCCTGAATTCCATTCGGTGCTGCTGTGGGATACAGCGAAACAGCTTAACGAAGCCATCAAAAAAATCTCTGCGGGGGGCTGCTCAGAGGGAACTGCCCGAGTTTATGGCAAAAAGAAAGCCCTAACAATTAACAACAATCTCTTCATGGCCCTTAATCAACCCGAAGATCCAACAATCACTGTTGACATCCTTATCGCCCTTGCGAAGAGTGATCTTCTCCGGAGTCGATGAAGATCAAGAAATATCATCTATTATGAAGGCGCCTATTGAGAAAAAGGGGAACCAAACCGAGTAACACAAAAGAGTTGTTTACTTGATGATCTTGGTTGGTTTGTCCTTTACATGCTACTCCGTCTTCGAAATACGAAGACTGCTATCCCAATTATCACGACTATTATTGTGACTCCGACAAGAATGAGGATTCCACCAGTCCCTGCTAGTGGGTTCGGTGGTGGTGTAGCCAAGGACTCATCGATGAGCCACTGAGTGACTTTTTTCAAAAGGTCCCATTCAGAGTCGGGGTCATCCAGATAGTCATAGAGCGTGATTCCATCGCGGTCACTGCCTTCCTCGAACTCGGGATGAGGTCCACAGAGGAGGGCGGTTCCATAGCCATAGGTAACAACGAACATTGCCGCTTCGTTGTTTTGGGTATATGACATGATGGGAATGATACTGGTTTCTTCTGTGGGACTGAAATAGGCTGAACTCCAATAGAGTACTTCATATGATTCGGGTTCATCTGATAAATCCGGACCTGTGGAGGCTTGGTTTACAACCATTTCTTCTAAATGAGTTCCACTGGGCATTCCAGGAATAACATTACTCCAATATCCTGAAGCTAAACCCACGTATTCGGTTCCAAACATACCGCCCCCACAATAGCCGATATATGACCCACCGTTCTCAACAAATTGGCGGACAAGCTCGATTCCCTCAAGATGAAGGGATGAAGCATAACTTCCATGTGAACCTCCTGGAAAGGCTACAATGTCAAGGGAGTTCAACACACCGCTGTGAATGCTCTCACTGTCAATCCAAACAACATTGGAACTCATCCATGCGAGCCAGTTGTATAAGGCAATAGAACACTCTTCATGAGCACCAGTACCATTGTAAACGCCCACATGTATGTCTGACAAATCCGTCTGAGCTTGCACGATTATCCCGTCAGGAATTGTAGGTAAAAGTGGACTGACGAGGGTGAGACTTAGAAAAAGATAGAAGACTCCTCGAGTAATCGTCTTTGAGGGTAGGTGTTCAAACATTTTCATTAGCTTCCTTTTCAGATACGTTTTTTTTCAAGAGCAGTTTGCATATCTGAATTTCAATGAAATTTGCAGTGTCTCTCTTCCCAAATATTCTCCTGAGCTGACAGGTTCAGAATTTCTTTGAAACCCCAATGAACTCTGCATTTTTGCGAACAATAGAGTGCGGAAACTGGAAATCAACAAAGGGTCTTGTTTTAAAATGACCAATGTAATGTTTTGCTATACTGCCAGTGAAATCAAACCGAAGAGAGTATAAGGTACTGGCTCGTAGAATAATACGTCAATTTTGGGAGGCGAAGCGATGCAGACAATCATTGATGTTTGGGAACGAGTTCGTCAAATGAACACACCCTGGGCTCCAGAAGAAATCGCCCAAGTTAACGATCAATCCGTCCGACTTGCTCTTTTTGATGGTGAGTTTCCTATGCATAAGCACTCTGCAGCAGACGAACTCTTCTTCGTGCTTAAAGGCAGAATCACCATCCGTGTTAAAGGTAAACCCGCAATCACTCTCTCAGAAGGCAATATGACAGTCATCCCCCGCGGAGTTGAACACTCCCCGAAAAGCCTAGAACCTTCCTATGTTCTTATGTTTGAACCCCAGAGTCTCAACTCAAAAGGTGATTAGCCTCACAATATCTTCTCTAGAATAGGATAAGGGTTAAAATAGCTGATTTATTCTAAGGCATCAAAATCGAACAATCGTAGGGCGAATCATTCCTTGCCAGACTTTGAGTGGAAATATTCCGGTCCCATTTTTGATGCCCATACTCACATCTGGAATACTTCATTTCTTGATAAAACGCTAGCAGAACTGAACCAACTTGGCGTCAAAGCGCAATTGGTAATCGCTCATCTCAAAGAGACCCGCGATATTGCAGACCAATTACCGGGTCAATTCGTTTTTGCCAAATACCTATCCACTCGGGATATTGTCTCCTTCAGAATCAAAGGGGTCGTTCAAGAAATCAAGAAAATGCGAAACGAAGGCTTTACCCTCGCGAAGATGTGGGCTGCTCCTGGTTGGCGGAATTACCTGCAAAATCTTACCAGTCCTTTTTCCATCACGGATCCACGGTTAGAGCCTATTTTCTCAACGTTGGAAGCAGAGGGTTATCCTCTCTTATTTCATGTTGCAGACCCTGACACCTACTATGCCACAACCTATTCCAATTCTGCAATCTATGGCACAAAAGAAGAACACCTAAACCAACTTGAAACGCTCATCGAGAAGTACTCAAATCTCACCTTCCAACTCGCGCATTTTGGGGCTCAACCCGAAATTCATCGGCTCTCCCATCTCGGTAAATGGTTTGATTTGTATCCCAACATTGTTGTTGATACTGCTTCTTCCAGGTGGATGGCCCGAGAGCTCAGTAAGGATCCGAAGAAAGCACGCCAGTTCCTCATCCGCTATTCGAAACGTATTCTCTTCGGAACCGATGCTACCCTCAATAGCCCTCCTGAAGAACAGAATAAAACGCAGAGTACTGGCACGCAACTCTCACCATATAATCGTCGATTCTTGGCTCAACGTATCCTCTGGGAAACCAAAGAACGAAAGGTTCCCCTTCCCTTTCCAGATCGCGACACAGAAGCCCATGGTGGAACCTTCATCAACGGATTGAATCTCCCCAAAGGAGTCCTTGCTGACCTCTACTGGCGGAACGCTCAACGCTTATATGGTCATTGAACTGACAATCAAACATTCCCACATTCAATCCTTTCTCCAAGAAAGCACAGAACAATATGGTGGAGGCTCTTCGTGTTGCCGCATTCTAAGAATAAACTCTTCAAACACCTACTCAAAGAGGCAGATCAACCATTTTCAGGATGGGATTTCTCCTATCTTAGTCAAACTGGACGCTGGCAATCAGAACCTCTCCCCTGGAGTTACGCCAGCACTCTCTGGCCATATCTTAGTGACACTAGTTCGCTACTCGATATGGGAACTGGTGGAGGCGAATTTCTTTCTCTCTTAGCGCCCCTCCCAGCACACACCTGTGCCACGGAAGGGCATCCTCCAAATCTCCCTATTGCTCAACAACGCCTTGAACCCCTTGGTGTTAGAGTCTTCAAAATCACTGACGAAACAAACCTTCCTTTCAAAGACGCTGAATTCGGCCTCATCATCAATCGTCATGAATCCTACGTTCCCATTGAAGTTTACCGCATCCTCCAACATGGTGGCTTCTTCATCACGCAACAAGTAGGTGACCAAAATGACATCGAGATCAACACCCTCTTTGGCACAACTCCTGACCTTGGGACTAAACCTTGGACTGTAAAATCAGCAGCGGAAGAACTCCAAGGTGTCGGATTTCACATCATCAAAATTGATGAAGCCTTCCCTAAGCTACGGTTCTATGATGTCGGTGCTATCATCTATTTCCTCAAGGCGATCCCTTGGGTTATTCCCGGTTTCTCAGTTGACCAATATCAGGATGTTCTCTATCAACTCCATGAACGAATCCAATCTGAAGGTTATCTTGAGATCCATGAACACAGATTTCTAATAGTTAGCCAAAAACTGGGTTTATAGAAAACTTTCTTGGATTAATATCTGCTATAAAAATCTCTCTTGTTGCACCTAAATCTCTTTTCGGCAAACGAAGTACCCTAGCCCCGCCACAATCATTACACAACCTGTAACTTGACATCCCACGATAAATAACTCGAGGTTTGGCAGATAGAAGCCAATGCCCATAATAATAAGAACAAAAGGGAAAAGCACACCGACAGCTGCGCCTGCAAACGTTACGATCCCCATAATCCAGTCCATTTTGTCCTCATAACGGCGGTCGGCAACCAAGATAAACCACTTTCCATTCCGTGCGGTTCATAAGTG
>JBHLQC010000036.1:0-11347 GCA_048885185.1 Candidatus Odinarchaeota archaeon
CCCGTCTCCTCCAGTGGGATCGGGGGAAGCCCCAATTCAACACGTCGTTTATTCACTGACTCACTTGGTGCAAGGGCCCAACCAGTGGCAAGAATGTTCTCAACCTCAGAGACAATATCGTCTGGCGTAACCCCTAATTCACTGGCTAGATTCTGCAAGTCTTGGACGAGTTCAGAAACAGGGACCTTTTGAGGACAGTGTTCAAGACACGCATGACAGCTCGTGCATAACCAGAGACTAGGCTGTTCGAGTAATTTGGAAGCCTCACCTTCCAATGTCGCTCGGACAATCCGGCGAGGATGATAGAGTTCACCGTCAGTAAGTCGGGATACGGGACAGGCACTGACACATGAACCACACTGGAAACAGCTTTTTGTGTCAACCCGTTTAGCAAGTTTCTTGGCTATCTCCTCAAGGCGTTCTTCCACATCCATTACGCCTTCACCTTCGCTGATTTGGTTTTTGCCTTCGCTTTTGGCTTTGGTTTGGGCTTTTCTTTCTTCGTAAGCCGGGCAATACGCTTCTCAATCTCCGGGCGGAGTCGTTCATTCTCTTCAACGATAAAATCGCGACCCATCTCTTTGAGCTGTTCTGCCATCTCTGTTGTGACAGCTGCCCATTTGTCTCCTTCTGCAGCGGAGACCCACTCAAGTCGGAATCGTCGTGGATCCATGCCAATCCGTTCCAGATACGCTGACATCCGTTTTGCGCGTTTCTCAGCCCACACATTCCCAGTGATATAATGGCAATCGCTCCCAGTTTCGGTGAGTCGACACCCAGACATTAGCACCATTCCAGCACCAAGCCGGAAAGCTTCCAAAATGAATTGATCCGACATACGCCCTGAACACATGACGCGAATGCCACGTACATTTGTTGGATAATTATAACGACTAATTCCGGCTAGATCCGCCCCTGCATAACTACACCAGTTACACAACATAGCAAAGATTTTGTCCTCAGGATTATCTTTCAGGAGTGCTCGAATTTGGTCCATAATCTGAGCATCGGTGAAATGCATCTGGGTAATTGCATTCGCAGGACACTCAGCTACGCATGTTCCACAGCCATGGCATTTTGCGGGTGTGACGAAGGCAGCGGTCCCGGGTTCAGCAGTGATTGCACCATAGGCGCAGCGTGATACGCAGATGCCACATTTTCCAGTGGCGCTTCGGCATAACTCTGGATCAACGACTGCTACAATGGGTTCAATTTCCCATTCATCTTGTGTAATAATTCGAAGGGCACGAGCAGCAGCAGCACTTCCTTGGGCGACGCTTGCGGGTATATCTTTAGGCCCTTGAGCCGAACCACAGAAGAAGACACCCTCAGTAGCTGCATCGACCGGTTTGAGTTTGGGATGAGCTTCCATGTAAAACCCTGAGGGGCCAACAGGAACATTGAGAACCCGGGCAAGATCCTCTGTACCTCTGCTAGGTACTGCGGCTGTGCTGAGGATGACCATTTCAAATTCGCGCTTAGTGGGTTTTCCAGTTGCCATGTCTTCAGCGCGGACCCATAGGTTGTGGGTCTTGGGATCTTCTGTGATTTTTGCGGGACGTCCTTGTTGGAAGCGGATGCCAGCACGTCGAGCTCGTTGATAAAATTCTTCATAGTCTTTGAAGTTGGTGCGGATATCCATGTAATAGATCGTGATTTCTGCATCAGGGTATTTTTCGTGGAGGAGGAGGGCGTTTTTGATGGTATACATGCAGCAGAACCCAGAACAGTAAATGTTGGAACGTTCGTCTCGGCTGCCGACACATTGGATGAACGCAAAGCTATGAGGTTTGGTTTCATCTGATGGTCGAATAACTTTGCCTTCGGTGGGCCCCGCCGCATTGATGAGCCGTTCCAGTTCCATTGCTGTTATCACATTGGGATAGACACCATAACCATATTCTGTGATTGGAGTGGGGTCATATGGTTCATAACCAGTTGCGACAATAATTGCTCCGATATCGAACTTGTGGATTTTTTCGGTGTCATCGGGAAGGATGGCTTCTTGCCCTGCTTTATTGCAGGCATCGTAGCACATCATGCACTCTTTGGGGCTTAAGCCAAGGCAGTGGTCGGGATCAATCATGTAAGCAGCAGGAACTGCCTGTGGGTAGGGGATGTAGATGGCATGTCGCCATCCAAGGTTGGCATCAAAATTATTGGGAACTAATACTGGACAGACCTCTTGGCAGTCACCACAACTGTTGCACTTATCAATGTCCACATATCGGGGTCGTTGAGTAACTTGTACTTTGAAGTTACCAACAAAGCCTTCAACTTGAGTAACTTCTGCGTTAGTGATGAGTTCAATATTAGGATGTCGAGCGACTTCTGCCATTTTTGGACCGAGAATACAGATTGAGCAGTCGAGTGTGGGAAAAGTCTTGTCTAGCAACGCCATGATGCCACCGACTGTGGGTGACCGCTCCACTAAGTAAACTTTGTAGCCAGCATCAGCAATATCAAGCGCAGCGTGGATACCTGAGACTCCGCCTCCTATAACAAGTGCTGTATGTGTAACCGGAACTTTGAGCACTTCAAGAGGTTCTAGGTGGTGCGCTTTGGCGACAGCACTTGCTATCAAGTCAGCAGCTTTGACTTGACAACCATCAGGATCGCTGGCATGACACCAGGTTCCTTGATCACGGATGTTAGCCATCTCAAAGAAGAATTGGTTGAGCCCTGCGTCTTCGGTAGTTCGTCGAAAGGTGGGTTCATGCATTCGCGGTGTACAAGCAGCAACAACCACGCGGTCAAGCTTTTCTTCTTTCACTATCCGCTTGATTTCTTCCTGTCCAGGATCTGCACAGGTGAATTTGTTCACTTTGGTTGCTACGACACCGTCGAGCTTTTCGGCGCCTTCTGCTAGCGCGTTACAGTCAACGACACCTGCAATATTGCGTCCGCACTCACAGACAAAAACGCCAATTCGGGGTTTCTCTTCTTTGGGTTTCTTGGCTTTTGCGATGGCTGCCACCACCAGTTCTCCTCAAATTCACTCCACAGTCGCTAAATATCTTTGCAACTTTCACAATCAAGTTGCGAAACATCATGAGAACGTTTTCAAAAATGTATGGGAAGGTTGACATTTCGGTAAAGCCCATGCAAAAAATCAAGATTCTCGAAAAATGGTTGGCTTGAGTTTCGACTATTAGTAACTAGTTGAGAAGCGAGTTCAACAAATTCAAAAAGTTCTGGCTGCGGATTCTGGGGTAGGATACCGTTCAGAGAGGATTTGTGTGACGATTTCGAATATTTCTTGCACCCCATCTCCAGCTTTGGCTGATGCTTCTACAAAGGGGGCACTGTATCTGGCAGCATATTCGATTCCCTCTTGGAGTGTTACTAGTGGTCGACTTCGTCCATAGGCTCTGCGGAGATCCGCCTTGTTTCCCACAATTACAATGGGACAATCCGTCACTGATTGTTTCAAATGCCTGATCCAGTCGTCGAGTCTTTCCATAGTATATCGACTCGAAATATCGAAAACAGCAATAGCGAGCCGAGCGCCCCTAAAATAAGACATGGCAAGATCTCGGAAGCGAATTTGCCCTGCAAGGTCCCAAATCTGGAGTGTTGCTTTCCATTCGCCATATTCAATGTTTTTTGCTGCGAAGTCCACACCAACAGTGAGTTTCATATTTTCGTCAAAAGTGTTCCAGGTGTAGCGTCTAAGGAGGCTTGTTTTGCCCACACCGCCTTCGCCGATAAATAAAATTTTGAGTATACCAATCATTGAATATTATCCCAAGTTTTAGTTCCCCGCGTGATGGTTATTTTTCGCTTATGTTGAAATTTCATTTAATATCTTTCTCTCACTTCAAACTGAAATTTATGAATCTGCGGAAACTTGCGTTTGAATTTATAGTGCTTTCCGCTTCATGGACTCTCGCTAGAAGAAATCGGATTGCTGTGCTATAGAACTGAGAGATTCTTCAGCGCAGCATTAAGAGATTCTTCGAACACATCAACGGCGTGATTTGCTTGCTCTTCTGTAATGGTTAAGGGTGGTTTGACTTTGACTACATTTCGGACGAACCGCATATCACGGTGGTGTGCCATGCTCAAATCGAAAATGACGTTTCGTTTCAGTCCTTCGTGAACAATGGCATCAGCCAAGGAATTGGCTGGCACCTTGTCCTTTTTGTCACGAACCATTTCTACACCAATGAACAGTCCCGGACCTCTCACATCTCCGATGTGTTTGTTCTTTTCTTGGATTTCCTGTAATCGTTTGGTGATGAGGGTTCCCAGTTTTTCTGCGCGACGTGGGAGGTTGAGTCGTTGGATGACTTCGATATTGATTAGGGCTGCAGCCATAATCAGTGGACTTGCCCCAAAGGTGGAGTGTTCCTCTGTGTACCGGAAGTGTTCTTTGAGGTCATCTCGGGCTAGTGTGGCTCCGGCAGGGAGTCCTCCTCCGAGGGCTTTGGTGAGACACATCATGTCGGGGACGACGTTGTAGATTTCGGCAGCAAACATTTTCCCCACGCGTCCAAATGCGGTTTGCGCTTCATCCCAGATCATGAAAACGTTTTCTTCATCACAGAGTTTTCGAAGCCCCTCAATATATCGTTTTGGTGCGGGAACTTGCCCTCCTGGACCCTGCATGGGTTCAATTATAACACCGGCTACAGGGGCATTGGTACCATAGATGATTGTGTTCCGGAGTAGTTCCAGACATTCCATGTCACAGTCTTTGGGATCTTGGTCCTTTCGACACCGGTAGCAATAGGGGTAGGGGGCTTTGACGAAGTGTTCTTGTCCGAACCCTCGGAACCGGATAAGTGGGTGGGGCATCCAATTGGATGCGGTGATGGTAGCGAGGGTGGCTCCGTGATAGGCCATCCATGTGGTGATGAATATGGATGCTTCCGGTTTGTTGAGAAAAGCGAGTTTCATCGCGGCTTCAATGGCTGTGGACCCACCTTGATTTTGGATGGTTACTTTCTTTAAATTACCTGGGGCAATCTGGGCGAGTTTATTTATGAGTTTGATACGCGGAATGGTGGGATAGCTGTAACGAACGTGTGTGAGTCGTTCTGCTTGGAATTGAGTTGCATAAACAACATCGGGGTTGACAAAGCCGACATTTAACGTCCAGGCTTGGCTGGTACAATCCAAGTATTCGTTGCCTTCAGTATCTTTGACCGTGGCGCCCCCAGGGGTTCCGGTGGCAAGGATGGTATCTTTCAGGTGAGTAAGTGAGTATGATTTGTACTCGCTAATTTCGTCCTCGGTGACTTTGGTGAGCATTTCAGCAATTTCATTTTCTGTCAGTACTTTGGGTTTCATTTTTGCTGCACCATTCCATCATATGTCAAATACCTGCGTAAAAGAATGTCCATTGGTATTCGAATTTTCATTTTCACTCAACAGTCATTGGGAAATGGAGGAAGGCTGAAATACACAGGGAATGCCTAAGAGATGCGAGGGACCTGGCATTGAAAGTTGCAGCCGCACAAATTCATCCCCAATTTGCCCAACCAGATAGAAACCGAAACATAATTCGACGGTATTGTAAGCGAGCAGCTCAACAAGATGTTGACCTCATTGTGTTCCCTGAGCTTTGTATCACTGGATACAATTTCTCGTCTAAAAAACAGGTAGAATCTTTTGCAGAACCGATTCCAGAGGGACCGACAACGCAACTATGGATTGAGCTAGCTAAAGAGCATGATATGATTATTGTTGGAGGATTAGCCGAACAGGGGAAGAGAAATGGTATCTATAATAGTGCCGCCATTGTCGGTCCAGATCAGTTTTTAGGTTGTTATCAGAAAATCCATCTCTTCGCGAATGAAAAGGATTGGTTCCTCCCTGGTTCGCGACCACCTCGTGTCTGGAAGCGTCCTTCAGGAGCCATTGGTGTATTGGTGTGTTTTGACTGGGCGTTTCCTGAGGCGTCACGGATTCTTATGCTTGAGGGGTGTGAAATCTTATGTTTACCCTCCAATCTTGTGCTTCCCTACGCTCAACAGGTGATGATTGCACGGAGTATTGAAAACCGCATATTTACGGTGTTGGCTAATCGTATTGGCACAGAGGCCTCCGCAGGTCGTAATCCCATCACTTTCACCGGTCGTAGTCAAATCACAAATCCGGTAGGTGACATCCTTGCTCGAGGTTCAAGGACTCGATCTGGACTCGTTATTGCTGAGATTCAACCCCAAAAGGCACAGGATAAATTTCTCACTCGCCAGAATCACATAATTGAGGATAGACGAGTGGAACTCTACCAGCGGCTCTGTAACGAAGACCAGCGTTAGACCAGCGTGAAAGTTTCTCCTGGAGAAATGGATATTGGAATGATTTTAGACTCTTTGGTTTTCAGCAGTGATAGATAACTCTTGGTTTGATCCGTAGTTCCACTGATGGGAAGTACAAACCGGGGTTTGATGGCTAAGGTGCTAATGACTGCTTCTTCGGAATCGAATGATCCCTTTTTCTTTCCCGCAATGGGAATGCAAAGAAGGTCTGGCTTAGTATCTGCTAAAGATCCAATTTCGTTTGCATGACCCAAATGAAGAACTGAACCCTGGTCACTTTCAACGAGCATAGCCAAATTGTGTGGTGCGAGAAATCCACCACGCCGTAATTTGAAACCTTGAATTTTGATGTTCTTTCCTAAATCTAGTTCACTGTCGTTTACCAGGGTTTCTAAATAGTAACTAGGAGTCCCTTCTTTTCGGAGGATATTAATGACTTGACTGTTGCTTACAATGACGCTTCCTTTCTTTCGGGAAAACAATAAAGCATTGCCAAGATGCTCTTCCGCTTGGCTACTCACGAGCACGTAAGATGGTTGAACTTGATCGACCTCAACCAACACCTGTCCTTCAATGATGCCGGGATTGAAGAGTAAGTGCTTTTCAAAAGAAACCAGCACCGCTGCGTATCCGAAGTAAGTTATGGTAAACACAGGACCGGCACCTCGTGAGACGTCCTCTAGATGAGTCTCATTTGAGTTTATACTTTCCTCTTTGTATATCTCAGGGATGCTGCCGTAGATGGGTTGCCGGAACAGGTCTCCCGTGGATAATTTTATCTAAGGTTCCGGGTTGACGAATATCTGTGATGAGAACCTCACAATCATCGGGGAGTCCCTTGAAAATTTCATTAAGCTTTCCTCGCATTCCTTCAGTGACATCTACCGCTTCACTGGAAACACCAACAGCGATTTTGTCAAAGATCGCATCTAGCGTGTCGGGTGTAATCAAATCAATACGTTTTGCATCAGGGTGTTCCTTTGGGTCAGCTGAATATAGGCCATCAACATCAGTGGCAAAGATTACTTGTTTTGAATGTAGTACCCGTGCGAGATACATTGCAATTTGGTCACCACTGACGATGGTAAAACCTTTCACCGTATCTGCAACTACGTCCCCTGAGAGGATGGGAATGAAACGTTGTCGAAGAAACTCACGGAGAGCCTGGAAATCCATGTGGGAGATACGTCCATCAATAGCTACAATAATCGACGAGGACCGAATAGGCACTGCTGGTCGTCCCATTTTCAGGAAGGCGCCATGAATCAAGTGACCAAGCCTAGTCATCTCAGAGGCAGTTTTTGTAACTCCAACCTTCTTTTCCTGACTCCGACCACCCTCTCGTAGCTGATACTCTTTGGCCAGAAAATGACCGAACGAACCCCCGCCATGAATAACAACAACCGGATGAGATTCAATTGCTACAATTTCTGAGATTAATTGTTGAATCGTCTCCAGACGGGGTGTAGAACGTTGTGTCTTATCCGAAATGACGCTTCCACCCAATTTAATGATAATTGGGGATTTTAAGGAAGCGCGGTGTTTCCGCCGCCATTTGGGACGCCAATTTCGCAGCTTAGTTGGCCAATTCTTCCACCCAGTCTTGGCATATCGTTCTCGATGTTCAAGATCGTCCTGTATCCACTCAAGCTGACGAAAGAACCGTTCCTTCCCACTTACACGGGGTATATCTGGAATTCCCATCTGTCGTAATGATTCCACGAAATTCGCTTCAACAAGCTCCTGTAACTGGCCTTCAATCTTAGTCGGAATAACCTCATACCCTTTAGCATTCAATCCCTCACGAACTCCATCAAGCACCACTCCCCGACACACTTGAATCGGTTCATCCAAGGTTACCCCTAAACAGTTGAAAGCTTCCAGAACCAACTCCAATCCTCGGGCAAGAAAGGTTTTGTGATCAAAATTTGGTTCTTGGAAATGTGTGACCTCGATCTCTTTCACGACGTATTCATTGGTATCCACTCGGAAGATACCTAAGAACACACCTCCGACGGGGTCACCCCATCCGGCGTCATCGACCTGGATGGTCACGTCAAGAATTCACCTGCAGGGACCTACTGTCTTTTCAGCTTAAATATATCGCAAAAATAACCTTCCAGGCTCATCAAGAGTTTATAGCGCCAATAAGTCACAATCAGCCAGTAATTTTGAAGATTAAAACAACGCTAGAATCACCCAAAATGCCGACTTTAACCGAGGAAAAGTGATTTAGGGGACATGAGATTTTGTGTAACACCACAGAATATAATTTAAATTTCCTCTCTTAACCCCTAGGTAGGAGAAGGTTACTGCAGTGAGCGACCCCCCATGTCACTAAACGAACACACTTTCAAACTTGTTGTCATTGGGGACCCCATGGTCGGTAAAACAAGCATAATAAATCGATTTATCACAAAGACATTTAATCACGAATATTTGCAGACTCTCGGCACCCAACTCAATTGCCATGAGGTAGTTGTCGGTGATGTACTGATTCGATTAATCATTTGGGACCTAGCGGGACAACCACGATTTGAGAGTGTGCGGAAGCTCTATTTTCTGGGGAGTGACGCGGTATTAGTCGTGTTTGATTTAACCCGGGCAGAAACTTTTGATAACATTGAGGGATGGTTACAAGCGTTTCGAACTGCCGTTCCGGATGAAGCACCAAGCGTTCTTGTGGGAAACAAAGTAGATTTGGATTCAAGACGGGTGATATCCAGGGCAGAGGCCTATCAACGACACATCAACTTGGAGTTTGACAACTACTTCGAGTCGTCGGCTCGTTCAGGAGAAAATGTGGGAGAGCTGTTTGATCAGGTTACACGGTTATTGATTTATAACCGGTTGGCGGAGCTTCGTGAACGGTTAACGCCTTTTATCTATTCATCATTTGCATCCTAAACAAGAGGAAATGTTGAACAACCTCGATTATTGAGTTTTGATTTTGATGTTGAACTTGTTTTCAACTGAGGATTTTTCTTCATGATAGTTGATGAGCCAGAGATCAGATTCTGGAAATTGTTCAGCACAATCTAAACTACTCAGAGCCTTCTCTTTATCGTTGTAGAGGCGTTTGAAATCAAATCTAGCAAGCTTCTTTGCTTGTTCACGTGTATATGGGATATCCCAGAGTTCAGAGTCCGAGTCATGGAAGATAGCATCCATCAGTGTTATCTTTTCGAGAGTGGTTGTGAAAAAGCCCACTTCCGTTGTGACTGGAACAGGACGACCCCATTCCTGCAATTCATCAGCAACAGCCAAGACAAACAGTAGAGGATATTTCTCAAAGGAGATTTGCCCTAATTCAGGTATGAAGTTGTGTAGGGCAATTGCACGAGCTGCTTCGATTAATGGCCGATCCTCAGCTAGATCCTTTTCTACATGATCAGGTGATCCTAACGTTCGCATAAGAGTAACAGCCGCCACAACCCCGTGATCCATTTTTGGACCTTTAACCTCGTAGAGGGGAGGTGGTTGTTCTCCCGATGTGTACACAAAAACATCTTTGGGTAACTCAGCACGCCCGAGTCCATTGTGGATGAGTGTTTGCCATGATTGGGGTAGTCCTTTAGAGAGTATTTTCAGATAAGCTTCGTTTCCCAGATGGGGGTTGCTCAGGTCAATTCGTAGAGGTGAGACTTCCATATCAACCGAGGGGTAGCAACGGAGCATCTCGTTTACCAGCGACCAGTTGACAGAGGTTACCAACTTGGCAAGCGGTGTTCCAATATCATGAAGTAATCCTGCTAACCACCAGGTCATCTCAGCTTCCTCTGGGTTAAAGTCCAAACTCTCTTCCAGAATGCCTCGTAATCCTCCGGAGGCTCCTGTCTTGCTAAAGATATAATCACATAGAACAGCTACTCGAAGCGAATGGGCTGTATGGTCTCGGTAGAATTTTCGTACATTCATGAAGTACATTAACGCTTCAAATTCGGGAAGCATGTGAATTAGGTTGAGTACTCCTTCATTCGTGACCCCTTGCTCTTTAGTAGCCTCAATTAATGCCTTAGCTAACGAGTCTGTATTTGGTCCAAATAATTTAGATGCAATGTTTTGTCCGATGGTATCACCCATTTGGTCTAATTCTATATCGAGTTGCGCGAGTCGTTCATCAAGTTTTGATAACTTTTTTTCTCGTTTCTTTTGGGCTTCTTCTAAGGCTTTTTGTTGTTTTTTCTGAGCAGCTTCGATTTTTGCTTGAACCTCTTGTTCTGCTTTCGCTAGCTTCGCATCTATCTTTCCTTTAACCAAAGGTTCTATTTTATCACCAAGAGTGCCAAGAATATCCGAGATCATTGGTTGGACAAAACTAGGAATACCCATTTTTTCTTGTCCTTTTTTCGTTGTTAGCGATTTTGCAATATCTATTCCTCGTTGGATCTTCATTGAAAGATCCTTACCGCCAGTTACACCCTTTAGAAATGTGGAAAAACTGGAACTCGCATAACCAGCTCGTTCAAGAACCCAAGTATCGTTTATCAAAAGTCGGTTAGACATTGTCGTTCCCAAGCTTTGCCTATTTGTTATACTTGACCTTCATTCTCTTTCTTAATATCAGATTCGGTGAATGAAAAGTGGGATGTTAGTAACTATTTCCGAAGAAGTCCAACTGAGTGTTGAAACCATCAAGTTTAAGACACGGCTCTTCACAGAAAGCGATTGTACTAGTAATGAGGGGCTTTCATGTCAAATGTCGATCAATCTTTACAGTCTAGCCTCTCAGAACCAACTCTTACCAGAGCTTTGAATCAATTTCATTCTCCTAGTGATTGGTTGGGGGAAGCATCCTTTGGTCAAGGATTGCAGAGAAGCATCTCTTTACTCAAGCAACAGTTCCGCTGGTTTGTCCTGGTGTTCTTTACAGGCGGAATCCTAATAGCCGTTGCAGCGTTTCCCATAGCCGCGATGGTCGCCAATCTTAATACACTCATCTTGAATGAAATATTTGCTATACAACCAGATATTGTCTTACTGTTTAGTCTGCTAATACAAAGTCTTGTTTTAGGGCTGTTCCAGAATTTCATCATGTTATTTGGTGTCTTTGTCCTAGGTGTGAGTGCTGTGCACCG
>JBHLQC010000037.1:0-11333 GCA_048885185.1 Candidatus Odinarchaeota archaeon
ATAGCACGGCATAAGGCACTGTAGCATACAGGGAGCTGGTATAAACGAGTCTTTCAATCTGCCATTGTAATGTTGCCACAAATTTGGGATGTGTATATCCAGTTATTGTTGTGCAAATTCCTGCAAAGAGATCGATGAATTTCCTTCCTGTGGAATCCTCTAAGGTTGCTCCTTCTCCACGGACCAAGAGCAAGGGGTTCTCATAGTAATGAGTGACTCCTGGAATTACGAAGTCCTTTTCTAAATCGAGAATGGCTTGAGCTGAATAGGCTTTTCGAAGATCTTCGGGAACGAGTTTTTCATCCATTATTAACAACACCTACGAATGGTATAATGAATATACAAGTGCCTAAAGGCTTTATCTGGATAGAACTCCCTTTAGAAAGGAATGGAGGTTGAAGATTCCATGACTGAAAATCCATTAGCGGTAGAATTTGCTGGTATTCCATTTTCTAATCCCTTTATGCTCTCGTCTGCACCCCCAACACTCGATGCTAAACGCGTCATTCGTGCCGCTAAACTTGGGTGGGGAGGCGCTGTGCTCAAAACCGTAACGGAGGAACCCACCGTCGATCCACGCACACGCTTGGGTGCAATACGTGTACATGGAAAGCCGATCGGGATGAATAACATTGAACTCCTCTCTCGTCACCCCCTCAAAACCTGGACCGATTCTTGGATACCTGAAATAAAGGAAAAGGCACCCAAGGACTTCGTTATTGTTGCCAGCATCATGTCAGGTCCTGAACCCGAAGGCTGGACCGCAATGGCAGACACCTTGTCACGAACAGGTGTGAATGCATTGGAACTCAATGTCTCTTGCCCTCATGGTTCGCCAGAAAAACATATGGGTGCTTTCATAGGGCAAAATCCTGACTTAGTTCAGAAAGTCACGAAGGCCGCTAAAAAGGGCACAGACCTTCCAATCTTTGTAAAATTAACACCAAATGTTACAGACATTGTGCCTATCGCCAAGGCAGCAGTTCAAGGTGGAGCGAATGCTCTGTCAGCGATAAATACGGTTGAATCGCTCATTGGAATTGACATTGAAACAGCTACTCCTTTCCCATTCGCCTATGATGCAAAGGTCTTGAAGCCTCAAAGCACCTATGGGGGCTTCTGTGGGCCTGCCGTTCGCCCCATCGGTCTACGATTTGTATCACAAATCGCTAAAGCCCTTCCAAATACTCCCATCTCTGGGATGGGGGGCATTGAAAGCTGGGAAAACGCAGCTGAATACTTGATGGCAGGTGCTAGTACCCTACAAATTTGCACCGCGGTGATGTGGTACGGATTCATAATCATTCGGAATCTCAAAAAGGGGTTGACTCAATTCATTGCTCGAAAGAAGTATGGAACTCTCAGCAACATGGTAGGGACTGCCCTACCTAACATCACCTCCTGGACAGCATTACCAAAGCTATCTCCAGTCGTTGCACGAATTATCCCCAAAAAATGTAATTTAGGCAAAGAGTGTTTGATTGCCTGCGCTGACGCCGGCTATCAGGCGATTCGAATGAAAGGAAAGCAACTAGTTGTCGATCCAGAGAAATGTGACGGCTGTGGACTCTGCGCCGTTGTGTGCAGATCGAACGCTATTGAATTCATTAAAAAGCCATAAGCACACTTCATCCCTTCACGAACCTCTCAGATAGTTCGGTTCTTGTTGATTTGAAAAAGGTGAGCCTATGTCCCTCGGAACAGTTGATGTTGTCCTCAAGTTCGCCATTGACCTTGAAGGGATGGCGGCAGCATTCTACGAAACGGCTATTACTATCACCCAAAGTCAGGAACTGAAAAGTCTCTTTGAAGCCCTCTTACTTCAGGGACAAAGTCGAATCCAAACACTAATCCAACTCCGACGACTGATTCCTTCTCCCGTTATCAAAGAAGCTGTTTCCAACATTGAAAGCAGTCGCTATCGACCGGTTACTGAATGCCCACCTGATTGTCCTGATTCTCAACTCATCGAATTAGCAACGAAGATGGAAACAAAAATTCAGAACTTCTATGAAACGGCTACTAGCCAACTCGGATTCATTGAAGAAGTACCAGATGTTTTCGACCATCTAGCTGAAGATCATAGATTGAATCGCAAGAGGTTACAGGCTGAAAGCTAATAATGAATTAGTCGGGATGAGACACATCGATGCCAACACTCCAAAGAAAAATGAAGCTACTCGTTTTTTCATGATTTTGACGCCTCATAGAGTGGTGTGCAATGTGAGTAACAATGAAAAGCATAGAATTCACAGTTAGGCAGATTTTGGATACTGGTGACGATCATGTGTAAAATCTGCACCATGCATGGCGGTGGCAAGAAATGGTTTGAAGTCAAACGCCATGTCGAAGTAAAATATGCGAAAGAAATGGGTTTTGAGCCCTGGGAAAAGGACCATTGGCATTACGTCCACCAACAATATGCCCAACTTGCGGCACAAGCCGGGGACGCGATGGCTGATCCAGCTCTTGCAGAAAATATACGCAAATTATTAACAGACATGATTTTCCAAATCCATCCTCTCACGAAAGATGTCACCTTCACGTTTCCCCAGGGACATGGGGCTCAAGTCCTGACGCGACAAGAACTTGAAGGCGTAATCAAACTCTCCGGTGAACCCTACCTCGTTGAATGCCTTTGCCGTAAGATGATCAATAATGCCAGCGATCGCTGTTGCATTCCCCTCGGTCTACATGGTGAAACCGCGGAAATGTTCCCTTCAAAAAATGAGAAAGTGGAACGCATAAGCGTCGATGAAGCCATAGCCTTGACACGCCAATTCAACAAAGACGGACGAGTACATACCCTCGCTGGAACGCCACTCCCAATGGCGATGGCGGTATGCAATTGTGATCTCCCCTTTTGCATTGCTCTACGTCCGCGCGTCGATATGGGCTTCAAATACATCATTCGAAGTCATTGGGTAGCAAAAGTTGATGCCGACAAATGCTCCGGATGTCAAGAGTGTTTATCACGATGCCAATTCGGTGCAATTCAATTCCAAAATTCAACTGAACGCGCTACAATCGACATGTGGAAGTGTTACGGTTGTGGTTTATGCGCTGAAACGTGTCCGGAGAAAGCCATTGACCTTCTCGATCGAGAATCATTACCAGCATTGAAGGATTGGTGGTGACAATGAAAAATTACTATAACATCGAATGGAGCAACGAGAAGTGCACTAATGCTTTCGACTGCGGAAAATGTCTAGAAGTCTGCCCCGAAGCCGTGTTTGCAATCTATGCACCCAACCGCGAAGAAGGCATTCCCCCCACCGAGTATATCATCTCCCCTGCCATGCAATACTTCTGCAACGGATGTGGGGCGTGTCTTGATGTGTGCCCCAAGGATGCGATCAAACTAATTCCAAAAGTAAAAACGGAATGAAAAAAGAAGCTCCAATATTGTCGAGAAGATATGGTTACAGCGTCATTAGAGTTTGAGTTCTTCGATTTTGGCTATAACCTCATCGACATGACCACTAACTTTCACCTTTGGCCAGACATGCCGAATGATACCCTCTCGGTCAATGAGAAAGGTCACACGGTTTGCGGAACCCGTTGTAGCGCGTTTAACGCCATAAAGCTCTACTATCGTTTTGTCAGCATCAGCGATGAGAGGATAATCAAAGCCATGTTTAGCTTTGAAGCCTGCCTGACGTTTGACGCTATCGGTACTCACACCAATCACTTTCACGCCCAAGCCTACAAGACGAATCTTATTGTCACGAAACGAACAGACTTCTTTCGTACATCCAGGAGTATAAGCTCGAGGATAGAAAAATATGACAACAATTTCCCCACGTAAGTCACTCAAATGCAACTCGGTGTTTTCATCTGTAATTCCAGTAAAGTCAGGAGCAGGTTGACCAATTTCAGGTAACACCGTTAACAGCACCTCACAAAAAGCGGAGTCATGACCCATTCTTATTTGTGACGCAATTCCCATTTGAACCTAAATGGCTTTAAACTGACTTTTATTCGCTCCACATAGTGGGCAGGTCCAATCTTCTGGCAGGTCTTCGAAAGGCGTTCCTGGGGCTATATTATTGTCAGGGTCCCCTAATTCGGGATTATAAATCCATCCACACACTTCGCATTGATATTCTTGAAGTTCTGCTGTTCTTTCAGCGTGCTCTACTTTTGGGGCTGGAGGCATGTAGGTTGCAGCCCGTTTCGAGGTTCGCCCTCGCTTGACTTGGTGATAATATGCATAGGTGAGTGGAATCCCTTCTCGGAGGCGTTGACCTCGCATCACATCACCAATGAACACCGTGTGTGTGCCAACATCAACTTGGTCAAACACCTTCGCTTCCAGAAATCCCAATGAATACTCTGTGATTATTGGACAGTCATCCGTTCCAAGTTCATACTGGACCTCGCGGAGCTTTTCCACTTCTCGCCCAGATTGAAAACCCAATAACCCGATGAACTTCATCGGCGTATCCTGGGCCAGAACTGAAATAGAAAAAATCCCACTCTCTGTTATGTAATCATGTGTAAGATTCTCTTTATTGACACTAACAGCAATGCGTGGTGGAGAGGCTGAAACCTGAGCCACAGCATTGACGATACACCCGTTAATTTTATTATCGGACTTGGATGCAACGACATACATCCCATAACTCAAAAGATGAAACACTTGAGGATCTAATTTATCCGTCATATCCACACGCCTTCTGGATTTCCATCACTGTGCTGTTTTTATCATTTTTATGTGAGAATTTATCTAGTTTTCAGGTTCAATCAAGTAGTTGCAGTCCTTGATGAGAAACGTGAACTGTTTTATCATGTGTAAAGCCTGATTGTAGCTCATTTTTCGTTGAAATGGCGCAGAATCTAACTGCTCATCCAGACTCCCGCGCAGTTCAGCCATCCGCTCTTTCACAAAATCAACACCACGCGGTTTACAATTGTCAGGAAGAAATCTTGTATTTGACATTAGGGTCACCAGAATTTGCCCACGGGAGTAGAGATTAGACCCTAGATCTTACTCTCAATACCGGGAATATCCGCAGTATCAGAGAGAGCTTATTTAATTATTCCGAGCTTCCCAGGGGATGACATACTGGACTTTTGATGTGTAGCCCGGAGCCTTTTTATATCAAAAATGGTTTGGAAGGAAACGCAGTGCGGACAATCTGAATTACTTTCTCTGGTGGCTACCCTTCCATTGCGGCAGACCCTGAAGAAAGATTTCGTTTTGGAAGCCTGAATACCGAAGCAACGTGGTACCTACAATGAGTTATGATAGAGAGCCTGTCGAGGCTACAGTCGCAGAATTGCGACCTTTTATGAAAAGTCTGAACATCACCATAAAAATCACTGAAAAAGGCGAAGAGCGCGAAGTCACATCACGACGCGATGGCGAAACCCACCGAGTCGTTGACGCAATTGCTGGTGACGCAACAGGAACCGTCCTAATTTCTCTCTGGGATGACATGATTGAAACTGTGGAAGTGGACAAAACATACCGACTAGAGAAAGGCTACACCAGCCTTTTCCAAGGCTATCTCCGATTAAACATCGGTCGTTATGGTGAAATCAGTGAAGCCGAAACACCCCTTGAAGACGTCGATACTGAAAACGACATGTCTGCAGCCAAACACGAACAACCCCGCTATCGTCGCCGAAGCTACGGTGGGGGTCGCGGAGGCGGCGGATATCGACGTGACCGTGGATATCGAGGCGATCGCGATCGCGATCGAGATAGGCGCCGATACTAATTCACAACCGAAACCTCAACTTTTCCTTCACGTCAACTCATCCTGGCGTGAAGGGATTCTTTCTTTTCTTTTACTTCACTGGGAATCTTTCTGGATTTTCTCAAGCAGGACCTGTGGTTGAATAGCAACCACGAGAAGCTCGAATCCTGGCTGCTCTACGCGTGTGCTAACTTTTTGAAATCCTAAATGCTCAAAGTAAAAGTTGAGAGCCCGAGAGTCAATTGAACTCACAGTAGTTCTGATGACGGTTAGGTTATGGGATTGACCATACTCTGCTAAATGTCGTAATAGACGAGTGCCAGTGCCTTTGTATGGGGGGATTGCACAAATAAAGCGGATAAAAAGTTCGTCGGGTTTATGATAGAAATCTAGGAGTCCAATGATCGATGTGCCTTCTAGGGCAAGCCAAATATGGCGGTTCTCCTTCTTTTCCAGAAGAAAAATTTTCAAATGTAACCGCATGCCTTCCGTGAGTTCATCTAGAGGTTCTGTTGACCCCGGAGGCTTCTCCATTAGAAGACCCTGGGCATAAACGGAAGCAGTCTCATCCAGATATTTTCTCGAGAACTCGGTAATCTGCCAGGATTTCGACGGAGGAATTTGAAGACACCCCAATGAATACTTGTCTTAGTTATGTATGTTCCATAACCTCTAAAACGGGATTCCATTAATGTGTACTTAAGTCATGTCTTCACGAGCAAAAACATCCTGTATCCTTGTTTATAACACCAGTTCGAAAGTGTGATTGCTGTGCCAATTGACCGAACTTTCAAAACTTCATGGAAACAAACTGGAACTCATGAAGGGCATGCAGTGTGGACTTCACCTCAGGTTCAATTAGGCATACACGGAACTCGTGTTGCAGTTGACTTTGATGAATGCACAGGCTGCCTCAAATGCATCACCGTCTGCCCCGAAGACGTGTTTGTCCCATGGGAAGCAAAGCCCAATCAAGTAAAAGCTGACCCAAAAGAAGAAAACGCGTGTCTTGAGTGTCTAGCCTGCGAGCTTGTTTGTCCCGTGGATGCCATACTCATTACGCGGGCCTCTGATGGACATGACACCTTAACCGCTTTATTAGAGTAGTGACATATTCCTTCTCATGTTTGATGTTCTATTAACTGAGAGTGAGCGGAAAATCCGTGATGAAGTTCGGACCTTTGTCCGTGATCAAGTCGATCCAGATTTAATCATTCGCATGGATAGCAATGAGCAGGAATACCCCTACGACTTTGTCAAAGCCGTAACGAAAGCCAACCTAATCGGGCTCCGGTTTCCTAAGAAATACAACGGACGCGGGCTCAATTGGGTTTCTGAAATGCTTGCAATAGAAGAAATTGGCGTTCTCGGAATCGCCCTTGGCTGTGCTTATTCATTACCAAGCATTGTTTGTGAAGCTATTGACAAGTTTGGCAGTGAAGATCAAAAACGAAACTACTTAGCTCCGACACTTCGCGGTGAGAAAATCTGTGCTGAGGGGCTCACGGAACCAAGGGGCGGATCAGATTTCTTTGGCACCAATACTTCGGCAATCCCTCAGGGCGATCATTTTTTGATAAACGGCGAAAAACGCTTCGTCGCAGGAGGAATTGGAGCTGATTATTTCCTGATTTACGCTAGAACTAATCCTCAAGCTGCACCACACGAAGCTCTAAGTGCCTTTCTCGTCGATCGCGATATGGGAGTTGAAGTCGAGGAACATTATAGCCTAATGGGCTGTCGTGGCATGGGTGCTGCACGAATCATTCTAAAGGATGTAGAAGTGCCTAATCAGAACTTAATCGGTCAAATTCATGCGGCCACTCCTATCTTTAACGCGATGATGGTACCCGAACGTTTAACATCTGCCGCAGGTGCCATTGGGTTAGGTCGAGCAGCTCTTGAGATTGCCATCCGCTATGCTACACGTCGTGAAGCTTTTGGCACAACTATCAGCCGCTTTGAGGGTATCAGTTTCAAAATAGCAAATTGTGCAACTGCCCTGGATGCTGCGCGTGGACTGGTTTATCGCGCCGCTCGCCTTGCAGACAACAATACACCAAGTCGAAAAGCCGTTTCACAAGCCAAACTCTTCGCCACAGAAACCTGCTATCAAACAGTTTCCGAATCCATGCAAATCCTCGGAGGAATAGGTTATACCGACGTATATCCCATCGAACGGCTCTTCCGCGATGCTAGATTAGCAACCATCTGGACAGGTAGCAGTGAAATTATGCGCCTCACCATTCAAAGTGACATCTTCAAGGAAGTGCTTAAGGAAGAACGAGGAACAAAACGCGATGTTGAGTTAGATACGCCTGGTGCCAGTAAAACTGCTGAAAAAGTTTACAAAGAAGATCCAACCAAGTACTATCCAAAGAAGGATTAAGCTTCTTTCTGAGCTGAATAATAGAATTCATTCATATGCTGGCGTACAGTTATCGCATCTCCTCGACGAAGTTGGGAGATTAAAGGTAAAAGAGAACTAATGGAAATATCTAGTGATTGAGCCAGATCCTTTAGTCGGCATGGGCGACGTTGAAGCATTGTCAAAATATCCTTACGAAGAGACCGATGGGATTTCCAGGAAGCTGCCTGTTTTCGAGCATCATGAATGCCATAGACCCAGATTCTTTCTCTAGCCACTGAACTGCTAAGTTCTAAAGCAAAATCCTTCAATTCGGACTGGCTAATCGGTTGAACTTGTTTATCGGCAGGGGGACGCCAAGGAGTATAAAGCTGAATGATGTCAACAACCGATTCCAGTTCAACTAACTCCCTCATCAACGTCTCTCGAGCTTTGCCACTAATATTTGAAATCCCAGATGATAATTTGAGCAACATTACCTCGAGCGCTATCGAAGTCTTTGTCTTCGTTCTAAGTCCATGAATTGCCTTTACCAGTTGGTCATGTCGAAATGGAGCCACAGGGCGATTAATTACTCGATGGGTTTTATCGTCTCCTGCATCAAATTTCACTGTCACAATATCAAATTCGGTTAGATACTTCATGACCTTTGGGTGACCTAGTAACGACCCATTACTCAGCAAAACAATGGGTAACTCAGGAAGTCGCTTTCGAACCCCTCTAACCATTGATCCTAACCGCAAATTAAGAGTGGGTTCACCCGACCCGGAAAAAGTCACCACGTCAAGACTCTCAATTGAAATCTGACGTAAATATTCATCAAGTTGGTTGAGTAGTTGTTTTTCATCAGGTAACGTTTCTTGCACTGTATCCACAGAATGTACAGGTTTTTTTGTGGGGCCTAATTGACAGTAAACACAATTGAATGTACAACGCTTAGGAGGAGGAACTGGATCAATACCCAGAGACCTTCCATAACGCCATGACATGACTGGACCGTATACCATACTCATAGCGTAATTCGCCCACTATCAGAATCTCAGAGTTTAGCTCGATTTTTTCGTTTTTTTCACAACATCTTTTTTGTCAGAAACCTTCGGAGTAATAAGGATGGGGTGAAGTTCTGCTAATGCGGTTGCCACTTTTCTACGACCTTCAGTGACTAGACGCCAGACTGTACCTCGAGATACGCCCATCTTTTCTCCCGTTTGTTCTTGGTCTAAGCCTTCACCATCGACTAATCGTAAAGCCTCAAGTTCTGAATAATTCAACTCTATTGGAGGTTTGCTCCATGCTTGAGCTGGACTCGGTTTACTCGGCGTAAAAACGGTGGGTTCGGGCGTATGACCTAACATAATGGGTTTTGGGCGGCGACCGCGACCACCCCAACCTCGTCGATGCCTCATGATTGTTCAGAGAAGATTGCTAGTTCGATGCATTTATATATTTCTGTGCATAATCACAAAATAGATTTGTGCATAAACACAAAATGAGGTGAAATATAATATGTGGCAACGCGGAAACCGAGGACGCGGACGTGGTAGAAACCAAGGACCTTGGCCAGGAAACGGACCATTCTCTCATCTACCACCATGGCAACGACCAGGATGGCTCTATGGCCCTGGAAGTTGTTGGTACCTCTATCAACAAAACAAAGACACTGCTTCTGATCAAGTTCCCCCATTTCCGGACCAATTCGCTCCCAGAATCAATTATTGCTCAAACTGTGACGCTCCAATCATGCCTAATTCAAACTACTGTTCTCAGTGCGGAAAAAAAGTTGATAAATAAATATCACGGCTCTTAGTCGTCGAATTGGGAATAAACAAGTCCTAAACTTCTTGAAACGCATCTAGCTGTTGCTCAACTTTTTTCCAAATAGTTTTCAACTCTTTTGAGAGCATATTAGAGGGAGCATATTCAACTATTGGTCGTCCTGCAACAACGGCTTTGTACATTATGGGATCATACTTTAGTTCTCCTATTAGTGGAATTCCCTTTTGATGGCAATAGTCTTCTATTTCCTTTGCTTTTTTGATATTCAAGTCGGCTTTATTTGTAAGAACCATCACTGGCATATTGAAGTGCTGAAACAAATCGAGAACACGTTGTAAATCATGAATTGCCGGAACTGTAGGCTCAGTAACAACTAATCCGGCTGAGGCACCAGTAATGGCGGATATTGCCGCACAGGCTATTCCTGGTGGCCCATCAATCAAAATGAGTTTCTTCCCATGTTTCCTCGCTAGATTAGAGGCAAGCTCACGAACACGAGTAACTAATTTACCAGAATTGCTCTCTCCCGCCAACAACAGTGCATGAGCCATGGGACCATAATCAGTCTCAGAGGAATAGATGTATCCTGATAGGCGTTCATGCATTTCAATCGCGTCTGCAGGACAACTAATGAAACAAACACCACAGCCCTCGCACATTATAGGATCAACTTGGAAACTTGGAGAAATCGCATCAAACTTACATGCAACTTCACAAGCACCACATCCAGTGCATAATTCAGGATTGATCACTGCAACTTTAGACTCAATGAATTCCTCAGTTGATTGAATATCGGGTCCTAAGAGCAAGTGTAGATTCGGTGCATCAACATCACAATCAGCAATGAGTGGATTAGGTGCTAGTGCTGCCAATGCCGCTGTAATCGTTGTTTTTCCCGTACCACCCTTCCCACTGACTATAACTAGCTCTTTCATTGCTCATTCCTCCCTTGAATCATTTGAAAAAGTGTTTCAAACTGAGATTTCCACTCAGGCATTTTGGTGACAAACGGAATACCTTCGGCAAAGAGTTCGGCAATTTTCCGACTATGGGGAATTTCCAACAAGATAGGAAGTTGCTCACTTTTGCAATAGGAATATACTTGTTTATCTCCAATTCCCGCACGGTTCACTACAACTCCAATGGGTATCTTAAGTTGACGGATTGTGTCCACTGCTAGTTGAAGATCATGTAAACCAAACGGTGTCGGTTCAGTAACTAAAATACAGTAATCTGAACCATGCACCGATTCTACCATAGGACAGGAAACACCTGGGGGACAATCAATAATTACGGTAACATCATTATTGGTATTGGCTTGCTCCTTGACTGCTTTAATCACAGGAACTGCTAAAGGTTCTCCAATATTGA
Organism: Candidatus Odinarchaeota archaeon; assembly: GCA_048885185.1. Classification (GTDB taxonomy): domain Archaea; phylum Asgardarchaeota; class Hermodarchaeia; order Hermodarchaeales; family Hermodarchaeaceae; genus Hermodarchaeum. The sequence continues at coordinate 11,221 of JBHLQC010000037.1, forward strand.
GGTTTCCATAAACAATTTCCACTTTGTGGTTCGCTGCTCCTCTATGGGTTACTCCGAGCTGTCGTTTACCTTCTTTGATAGCCTGATTAGGGCAGCTTAAAATGCATCCACCA
>JBHLQC010000038.1:0-11107 GCA_048885185.1 Candidatus Odinarchaeota archaeon
AGGGAGGGTCGTGAGTTCTTCTTGTAATGCTACGAGTGCTTCGGCATACTTGTCAATCGTCTTATACTTGGTGTATTTTGACACATAATGATCGGTAAGCGGCTTATCTCCTGTAAGCCGACCCCGCTTCCTCAGAAGGCGGGTTAGAGTGGGTGCATCAATTTCCCCCCACGTTATCGCATCCTTTGCTTTTTGCAGCATTCCAACATAAGTATCGCGTCTATCGATGACCACAGCATGATTCACACGGCTGAGGTTTAACTGTAACAAGGTTTCCTTAGCTTCTTGACGTAGACCGATACTACTACGTAGTCGGACCACAGCAACAAGTGCATTGTCTTCTTTCGATTCTTTTGACATCTTATTCTTCTCTCCGTGTCCAATCTCTAGGGGTCATGATTCTGTTGGTTTCTTTCAGCGCACCAAAGACCGATCGAGCGAAGTTCAATGTCGTTCGTGTATGACCACGAGTACGTGACCAGACATCGTGAATCCCAGCCAATCGCAGGACCACTTTGATGGTGTCAGCTGTAACCAATCCCACGCCTTTAGGCGCAGGTAAGAGGGTAATTCGAACACTACCAGTCTTGCCCTTTACTTGAAAGGGAACCGAATGAGGATCTTGACAACCGCATTCCCAACTTCCACAACCTCGACGAACTGAGACAATATTGAGTTTCGCTCGAAGAATTGCTTTACGGATGGCAGGTCCAATTTCTGGTGCTTTGCTTTCCCCAATTCCAACGAACCCGTTCTCATTACCAACAATCACAGTTGCCTTGAAACGGGATTTTTCGCCTGCGTCAGTTTGTTTCTGTACTAGATTAATGTCGATGACTTCTTCTTGGAGATCCGGAAGGAGCACATCAATAATTTCAGGTTCCTTTATCGGAACGGCTAGTTGAAAGAGATCCTCAATGGAGGTAATCTCTCCCGCCTTTACCTGATGTCCAACTTTGGTGACAGGCTCCCATTCTTCAACAACAAATTGGCGGGGACGTCGACTCACGTTGTTGACCTCCTAGAACTGAACTTTGATTCAATTTTCTTTTTCGTGGTATCATACAAAGTAGGGAGTTTAGATAGATCCACACGTCCCTTCGAAATATCTCCAAATTGACGTTTGAAGGTCGAAGGTTGATTGTCACTCAAATCCTTTGCATAATTCGCTATATGTTCCCCTCGAATCCGCTTCTCCTCGGGAAACATCTTATCTGAGCAGGGAATAGTAACACCTGAATCGATCACACCTCGCACAGCAGAGAAGATTCGTGATCCAGGAATCGGCTTTGTCAATCCAATATCCACGATTGCGGCAGTAACTCCATTTTTGATTGCACGATGACCAGCCAGGAAACCTGTTAGATAAGCTGCAGGGATGTTTTTGATACCAGCATCCCAACCAAACTGTTTCAATTGTCGTGAATCAGCTGCAGCAACGCTCCTATCACCCTCAGGGAGAGCTTCTATTAGTTGAACAATGATTCGAGTACCCGTCTTCCTGACGACTAACCGAGGTCGTCCTGAGCCAACCATACGGCGTCTTGCGTGATAGTCAGTCTTACTTTCTCGCCGTCGTCGAAATGGAACTTTGTAACGTGGTCCTGTTGCCATTTATTTTCGCCTCTTCATTTTATGCTCCTGAATGTAATTGTCGACTCGACGTATGGAAGGAAACACGCCACCTTTCGCAAGCCGATATAGCCGTCGGTAGTCGCTAGGGCTGATGATACGTCGAGCCCTGAGTTTCTTAAGGTGTCGGCGGATTGCTCGAATCTTAATCATCCACTGTTCTTTCCCAGAAACCTTCGCTGTACTTTTTCCCTTACGACTTCCATGTCCTGACCTGAGTCCGCGTTTACGCTTTTCAACTAATTCTTTGGCTCGAGCACGGCTTACTCCTTTAATTGGTAACTGGCGAATCGCGCCCTCATGGATTAACCGTCGGATATCATCACGTCGGATAGCCATGGCTACATCATCCAAGCGATTTGGATCAATCCAAACCCGATTCTCACCGACTTTGAGAATCTGTGCTGCTAACCTTCGTTGGGAACTGACTTTCATTGTATTGGTCACCTTCTACAAGATTTCTTCAGTGGAGAGATCAAGAAGTTCTCTTACCTCCGATTTCAATTGCGGATTCAGAACATGTAGACCGAGGTCATCGGCTCGTTCAATTATTGCTAGACGTTTCCGGTCGCCTACTCGGTGGGCGATTCGGACAGCATGGATTTTCGGATGTAATCCGTCCATGTCCTTGATGTTGTGCACCAGCACTTCTTGCATACCGGAAGGATGAAGGCCACGCAGTTTCTTGGAACTTCCGTATCCGATTCGCGGCATCACCGGATGTCCTTTTTCGCGTTTGCGAATCATAGAGTCAATGCCCTTTGGGCGACGCCAGCCAGTATCTAGACGTTTATATCGCCAACTTTCGGGACGTTTGAATTTTGGTTTCCGTTGATTCAATATACGCTTCTTAGACAATTCCTGCTTGAGCTTCTCAATCCGTTTGCTTCTCTTCATTGCATATCACATCTGTGTTGGCTATATCTCCCAGTGTTTCTCACCAAGCTGTTTTTCGTAAACGTAAATCCCGTCATGGAATTTGCGGGGATCCTTTCTGCGGAGCTTTGTGGAGTGTTGAATATTCGCCGCAGTTTGCCCAACCAATTCGATGTCAATACCTTCTAAAATGACATCATCGCCTTGGACGGTGACTGTTACACCGTTGAGTATCTTTGCTTTGCGTGGTGCTTTTTCACCATAGAAGTTTTCGACAATTAGTCTGTCGCCTTCAACTTTGACGGAGGGGGGAAAGTGGGCAAAAACCACTTTCATCCTATAAGTGACTCCGTGAATTACACCCAGCATCATATTCTTGATATGGGAAAGGATTGTTCCCACAAGGGCAATTTGCCGGCTACGAGGATATTCGACTGAAACGTGGATATTGTTTCGGATCTTTTTGATGTCGATTTCAGCGTGGGCAAAGTCACGCTTGAGTTCACCCTTGGGACCCTTTACAGTGACTAGACTATCCTCAACTGTGACTGTGACGTCTTCCAGGATAGGAGTTTGTTGTTCGTGATGGGTTGTTTTAGGTGGCATGACTGTCAGCTCCTGTGCTTAGTATACGTAGGCGATTAGCCGTCCTCCATGTCCTTGTTCTGCGGCTTCACGATGAGTCATGAAACCCTTGGGGGTAGATACGATGAGAAAGCCGAATGTACGAGAGGGCAGGAAGCGTTTTTCCCAGTCTTCAAATTGTTTGCGTTTAACAGGATGATGGGGTGAAATTATACCACATTGGTTAATTCGACCAAGTAATTCAACACGCAGCATACCAGCTTTACCATCATCGATGAATTCGAATTCACCAACGTAACCCTTTCGTTGCATGATGCGAAGTGCAGCACCAATTTTCTTAGAGGCTGGAGCAATGATAACCTCAGACTTATGGAGCATTTCGTGATTCATGATTGTTGAGAAGGCATCGGCCAACGGATTTTTCACGGGCATTATCATTTTCACCTCTAGCAGTATTTACGAAAACCGAGTTCTTCTGCGACCTCTCGGAAGCATCGTCGGCACAGACCGATATTGTAGCTTCGAATAATGGCACGGTTTGTACCGCATCGTTTGCATTGGCGGTGTCCTTTGCCTTGCTTTTTCTCCTTTGACATTAGAATTCGTCCTCCATATCAGGTGTAGTGAATTGAATCCCTAGCTCAGTTGAGAGTACACCCATTGCCTCTGATGGTGTGATACGATGGCGACGTGGAACTTTGTGGCGTCCGCGTCGACGACGTGTAATGCGAAATCCTGGCCGCTCAGTGCAAATACAGACATCCATCCCAAAGATGCCTAAGTTAGGGTCGTACTTGACTCCGGGAATCTGAATGTGCTCGGATACTCCAAAGCTGACGTTACCAGAGTGATCAACAGCGCTCTCAGGAATTCGGAAATCGGTTACATCGAGCGCCCGTTTGGCAAAATCCATCGCTCGATCTCCACGAAGTGTAACTTTACACCCCATGGGTTCGCCTTTTCGTAGCCCAAAATCACGATTATGACGTTTCGCTAATATATCGACTGGTTTTTGTCCTGTTAATTCTTCCAGAATCCTTTTGGCTTTGGCTAATGTTTCGCCGCCTGCGCCTAAAGACATGTTGATAACGACTTTTGAAATGAAGATATGTCGCATGATGTTATCCTTTTTTGCCTTAGGTTTGGTAGGCGTCTTTTCAGTGGTCTCTGACTTAGGAGCCTCTGCGACTGTTTTAGCCTTGGCTTTTATGGTGCGACGACGTGTCGCTTTGGCTGTGGTCGTAGTTTTTTCTTTGGACATGTTTAGCCAGCCTCCGGAATGGATATTAGGGGTGCATCTTCGCCAAGTGGGAACACATACCGGATTGCCGTGAGGATAGTTTTGTCTCCTGAACCTTGTAGGGTTCCTAGTTGATTCTCTGGATCAATTTTTGTGAGTTTACCAACAAAGCCGGTGTGATCACCACCAGTAATGACCGCCGTGATACCCTCCTTTAGGGGAACGTGATTCTGAATCGTTTGATCGGAGAGTTTGATGAGAAGCATATCACCAGGTCGGTAGGTTTCCTTTGGTTTTGCTTTGGGATCTTTTACAGGCAAGAGGATTGTGCGACCATCGTGGAGGTGGAGTTGAATGTGACCTTTGGCGACAGTGTTTTTCCCTGTGATTTTGCAGGGTTTGAGTGCTTCTTCTTTTTTCGTAATCTTTACGAGTTGGAGGAGATGTCGAGAATCTGGAACTACACGAAGACGGGTGTTTGTTTCTGGAATTTCGATGACATCCATGAGCCCGACTGGGAATTTGTAATCCTTTCGTGTTCGTCCATCAACCTTTACTTGACCTTGCGTAATGATTCGGCGAGTTTCGGTAAGTGAAGTGGTGAGATTTAGCATATCCCGAACTACAACACCCAAAGGGAGGCTCTCATGAAGCGGGTGTGCGCCCGGATTAGGCCGAATTGTAAAGGGATGCACTTTGCGTTTAATTCTCCAATGTCGAGGTGCAGCTAATCGTTTCATGTGTTTTCGGGGACCTTTTGCCATTTTTTCTAATCCTCCTTTTCGTTCATTTCTCGTCGTGCGGCAGCTAAGCGATCGATTACATCTTGGCGCATTTTGTCAATTTTCAACTTGGTAATCATAACATTGGATGGGTGAATAGGGAGAGAAATGGCAGTCCCATCTACTTTCTCTATTTGGATATTCTCGATATGGATCCTGAGATTTTTCATATCCACGGTTTCTATATCACCCTCTGAGTCTCGAAAAGCTCCGCGGGTAATATACACAGTATCCCCCTTGACGACCGGTATGCGTTTTATTCCATGCTTATCGACAAGCTCAGGAGCTAATCGAGCGGTGAGCAACTTATGTCGTCGTTGCCACTGTGTAGAATAGCGCTCTTTTCGCTGTTTTTTGGGTTTTTTCGATGTCATCTTTTCTCATTGCTCCTATACAATGATGCTTGCAACACTGGCTATACGGGGCCAACGTTCAGCAGCTTCCCGGGCGATTGGTCCGCGGATTTCTGATCCTTGAGGGTCACCCGTTTCAGAGGTAATTACAATGGCATTATCTTCGAAGCGAATCCATTGACCACCCTTACGCCGGAATGGTTTGCGTTGTCGAACAATGATGCCACGAAGTACCTGTCGACGCATCTTGGGTGTACCAGCTTTGCAGGAAACCACTACCATGTCTGCTACGCTGGCATTAGGAATGCGACGGAGGCGACCATGGTATCCAATAACCGAAATGATTTCTACGATCCTAGCGCCGCTGTTATCTGCGACTGTAAGTCTAGCACCAGTAGGCAATCCTCGACTGATTCTTGTTTTTGAGATCCCTGCAGTCTTACGGCCGCGTTTCACCATTATGATTCTTCCTCCTTTTCTTTAAGGCATTCAACGACAACATAGGACACCGTTTTGCTAAGAGGACGACATTCAGCAATGCGAACGGTATCTCCCACTTCACATGGGATACAAGGTGGAAGATGGGCTGTCGTCATAGAGTGGCTGCGGGAGTATCGACGATATTTCTTGATGAATCGTAGATAATCTCGACGGACCGTAACTGTGCCTTTCATCTTAGTACTGGCGACAATGCCTTTCATAACCCGTCCACGAACAGACAAGGTGCCATGAAAAGGACAATTAGCATCTTGACACTCCTGTTCTGGAGGATTCACTTTTAGACCAATATTACGAGCTACCATCGTAGTTTTTTCGCCCTCCTTAAACGTTCTGCAGGATGCCCGAGTAGTGAGTTCCCATCAAGTTGTGCGGTTTCACCATTGGGCAGGAATAGTTTGAAAGTGTTTGTTGCTTTGGGGATCTGCCGATGATGAAGCCCGTCAAATAATGTGAGCGTTCCATGAGTTTCATCAATAATGTGACCAGTTAGTCTGTTCAAACTAGGGTTAGTGGACTGTACCACAGTCGCGGATAGTCCGATAAGCGGATGGGTTGTGAGGTGCTTTGGAGAACGGAGCATCATGATGTCCCTCCTTCCTCCATGTCAGCAGGAGCGAGACGTGCTTCCTCATTCACAATGGTAAGTATCCGGGCGATACTTCGGCGAAGCGCCCGAATGGCACTGGGGTTTTCTACTCCAGCACCAGACATCATTGCCGCTCGTTGTTTCGCAAGTTCAGCACGTAGTTCGTTTAATTTACGTTCTCTTTCCTCAGGACGCATTTCCCGGATTTCAGCCACCGTAATTATTGCCATTGCTTTTGTGCCTCCTTCTCATACCTCACTTTTTTGAAGATGATTTACTTGATTTTGCGGATTTTTCCTTGCTAGCCTTGGTTTCTGATTTCTTGGCTTTCGATTTCGCAGAATCTTTCTTTGTTTTCGCCTTGGGTTTTTCTGCCGCCTTTTTCGTTGTCTTAGTCGTAGCCTTGGGCTTTGCCTTAGTTTTGGGTTTCGTCTCAACCTTCTTTTTCTTCGCTTTCGGCTTTTCCTCTACTTTGGCCTTCTTCGGCTTTGCCTTGGGCTTCTCTTCCACCTTCTTCTTAGCCTTGGGTTTCGCCTTGGGCTTGGGTTTTTCTGGTTCCTTCTTTTTCGCAGGTGCAGCCTTAGGCTTCTTCTTCGGTTTTGGTTTAGGTTTCTCTGGTTCGGGTTTCTTTTCCAGTGGAGGCACATCTTCAGGCTCATGTTCAGGAATTTGGTCTAGTTCCGGTTCACTAGGAGGTTCCACCGCCGGAGATGGTTCTCCACTTTCTTCAACAAATTCTTCAATGGGCGGCGCTTCTTCCATGGGAAGCTCTTCCTCAGTGATTTCAATTTCTGAAGCTTCAACCGCTTCAGCGGCAGGAACTGGTGGAATTTCTACTTCACGATGCATAATTATCGGTCGATCCGGAGCAACAGTATCAGGAAGCATTACGCGTACTTGAACGCCCAATATTCCCGGTTTCATAATCGCATAAGCAATGCCGTGACTAACAGCAGTGCGAATAGGTTCGCCAGTTTTGGCAACGAAGCCACTTCGGAATTTTTGGTAACGAGCCCTTCGGCTGGTAAGCTTACCAGAGATGGAGATTTCCACGCCTTTAGCTCCAGCCCCGACAATACGGCGAAGAACACCATACGCCGCACGACGGAAATGATCGCCACGTTCAAGGCGTTGAGCTAGTCGTTCAGCCATAATCGCGCCGTTCAGCTCAGGAACTTCAACTTCACTAACTTCAATTTGTGGGGCTTCCAACCCGAATTCGTGCTCTAATGTCTCTGTTAATTCACGCACAGTGGTTCCCCGTCGCCCTATCACCATTCCAGGACGAGAGGCATACACAACAACACGCATACCCAATGGCGTCTTTTGGAGATCCACGCCAGCATATCCAGCGCGACGAAGTTCGCGGCGTAAGTAGTCATTTACTTTGACTTTTAATAATCCTCGATTAATGAAGTGATCTTCAGCTGGCATTCTTATTCCTCCGTTAATACAACTTCAACGTGAACCATTTGTTCATTGAAAGCTGTTGACCGCCCACGGGCCCGTTCTATGAACCGTTTTAGCATTCGACCGGGATAAGCCGAAATATGCGTAATACGAAGCCGATCAAGGTCCAATCCCTTGTAGTCCGCATTATTCTCCGCGTTTTCTAAAACTCGTAAAATTGCTTTTGAGGCTTTAACCGGATACCGTCCGGAATCTGCTTTGTATAACCCTCGTCGATGACCCACCTTCTTGTCATATCGACGATAGGGCACAGCTTGGCGCATGGCTATGACGTCTTCGAGGTAAGTTTTTGCAGCTTCGAGCCTGAGCCCACGAAGCTCATTACAAACCTCCCGGGCTGCTTTAGGCGACATACGAATCTCACGTCCTCTAGCCTTGGCAGTTTTGTCTGGATCCAGACCAAGTATTGAATAGCCGAATTCAGGCATGGGTATCCAACCTAGCGTGATTAATTCACTCACTTTGCGGGTTGCAGCTACAAAGAACCGAAAGTCACATGACTCTCGGGACTGGTCCGCACTCCCAAACAATGTGAGAGCAGAGGGGGAGAACTACAGTGCCCTATATAAGAATTCTGCTAGTCCTTGCCTCTTATCAGTCTGCATCCAATGCAACGGGCTTCGATCCCACTACAATAACGTCTGGCAGGATCTTTCGATGCTTCCGAAGAAAGGCTACATCAGCCTTCTGATCCCGCCCTGAATCGGGAAGCAGCTCCGGAATACTCTCAATGCGAGAACCAACGGGATAGAAGCGCCCGCACTTCTCACAGCGGAGAGCACCTACAAGTATTTCGAGGCCAAAGAAATATTCGACTAGCGGGAGCAAATCCATGGGCTCTGGTTTCTGCCGGGAGAGAGACGCAAAGACCTTCCGAGCCTTCGTCAACCGATTGTCGAATGTCTTATCCTTAGAAAGGTTGTGAACAGGCTCCAAAGATGGCTCACTAAGTATGCCCTTTTGATGATGTGCAATCAACTCCCCTGCTAACCCTTTTTTATCCCTTAACGGATTTTTCTTCACCTGAACCACATAGGCGGTAACCGGGTGTTCCTTGCAAACCGGACAAGCTAAAACGTTGAGTAACCAGGGTTTCATCGCATAGACCTCGAAAAGTCAGTTTCCCTTCATGAGCTACTCCTATTAAAAGTAGCTCTTTGCAAAACCTCACCCAAAGCGGTGTTACGGGATTTTGTCAATGAATTTTTTCATACTATGTTTAAACCAATATTCCAACCTTTTCGGTATCGGTTGAAATGATTGAAACTTGGTTTCTACTTCAGAAGTAATCGCTTCAACAACCTGCGTAGGGATGTGGTAGTTCACCTGCATGTTCAGTTTCGTGACTCGCTCAACTCCTTCAGCAGCACGAGAGAAGCCAAGCCGCGTAATCCAGTTAATCCCTGTCCAGGCGCCTAATTTGTTCCAAGCTGGAAACCCCACACCCCCCAAGGTTTTCACTACCCCGTCACCCCGCGAATCTTCAGCTATCAAGAATGAGGGTTTTGCATAGCTGAGAAAATAGATATGGGCATGAACACGGAACCCCACATGAATATCCATAGTATCATACACTTGGATTTTCTTCAAATCATATGAAGCATCAAACGTTTCACAACCAAGCTTCTTTGCATAATTCAATAATCTTACATTAAGGTCGGTGAGACGTGGATCGCCTTTTTCTCCCAACTGGATTCCATGATGGAAAGAGACAAGAATAGTAGCCTCAGGAAACTTGGTCCGCAAAGCCTTCAGAATGGATGCAGCAAGTCTGTAATGAAAAGGAGTAGCAGGTGTAGTAAACAAAATACGCCGAATTTCTTTAGGTTGCACATGATGGGTGGGAAACTCATTCACTGCATACCATGCTGGACATCCGTTTAATGATACGTTTTGAATTCCATTGAGATTCAACACTCGAACCGAATGAATATCTCGGACACCAATACCAAAACCCGTATCTTCAATGTGGTGAAGGAATTGTAAGCTTTGTTGACTTAACTTCACCATATGAGCCAAGCTATACTCTCCCGGATAATATTTCGCGCCGATACCAAGGAAAATAATTGGAATATTGTGAGTGAGGATATCCGGATGCACAGGATAAATATCCGGGTAGATATTTGGACGGATTCCTGGACCACCAGTAATGATGACCGCTTTAAGCTGTTTGAACTGTGCAGGAGTAATCTGGTCATATAGCGGAATGGCGATATGACCCACCAAGCTTGGAGTGTCGGGTTTTAAGGTTTCAACCAGATTCTTTGCCCGTTCTAAGATCAAGTAATCTCCAACGTTCGAATTGTGCCGGGAAAGAATCAGATACATTTCAAGAACTCCATTTCAAGAATTCTGTATTAAGTTATTCTTTATTCGATGAGAAGTTGGTGCGTACGTTTTTCACGTTACCTATTCTTTTGAAGGTCACAGACGATTTCTGAACTACAGATAGTCTTCATTTGCAAGCCATGGAACTGATTATAAAGTTTTTTAACCAAAGTCTCTAGTCACAACGATAACACGATTATTCAACACTATCAAAACAATGCATATAGCGGAATAATGTGAGAACGACTATTGGAGTATTCTTCGCAATGGTGAAGGTTTTAGCAGTAATACCAGCAAGAGGCGGTTCAAAGGGCATTCCACGTAAGAATGTACGCCTACTAGCAGGAAAACCCCTCATTGCTCACATCATTTCTGCAGCCAAAGATTCCCATCAAATAAGCGAATTTGTTGTAACAACCGAAGATGAGGAAATTGCACAAGTTGCCCGGACATATGGCGCACACGTATTGAATCGGCCCCCTGAATTGGCAGACGATACAATTCCCCTTGATCCAGTTATTCATCACGCTGTGACTTATCTAGAAAGCCAAGAAGGCAAGCGATACGATTATGTTATAACTTTACAGCCAACTTCACCCCTTCTTTCCAGTGAAACAATTGACAATGCAATGAAGCAATTGATAGAAAGTGGTGATGACACCCTCATTGCAGTGACCGATGAAACTCATCTGTACTGGGTGAAAAAAGAAGGTCAGTACAAATTGTTACAAAAAAAACGGGTTAACCGCCAGCT
>JBHLQC010000039.1:0-11018 GCA_048885185.1 Candidatus Odinarchaeota archaeon
GTGGTTCTTCAAATCGGTCTAATTGGAGTGGATCCAATCGATGCCAACTTGATTCGAGTCACGATTGGTTCTCTTTTTCTTCTTCCAATTTTTCTCATTGCCCGTCAGCGTGGAATGCCAAAGCCGGCTAAACGGGCATCAAAAATTGTACTGGTTGCAGGGTTTTTCGGGATGGGTATCGGCTCGCTCTTGTATGTTTCCACGGTGGCAATAACTGGTGCAGCTGTTACTTCAGTAATTGCAGCTTCGGCTCCTTTGTTTGCCCTTCCCTTGGCGATCTTCTATTTGAAAGAAAAAATCACGCCATTAATTCTCCTTGGAACAATGTGTTCTGTGTTAGGAATTTGGTTGGTTATCCTCGGATTCTAGAAATCGTTGACTAATTGACAATAATTTGTGTTGCTGATTAGCATACTAGCTTGTTTGGAAGAACAAAGGCAGTGGCAGTTGAGAGGGGTCAACATCAACTAAAATGATGCATCACTTCTTCAAATGCTTGAGAAACACATTGTGATGGTCTTCTTCATCAGCCAAAATTCCTTCAAACAAGCGACGGGTGACAAAGTCTTGCTCTTCCTCAGCTTGTTTGATTATAGTACGATAGAGTTTTATCGCGCCTTCCTCTGCCTCGAGGGCAATTTGAAACATTTCACGCGTAGTCTTACCGATTGTAATTGGGTCTGGTTTCGTTGTGGGCTCTCCACCGAGATAGTCAACGCGTTCTGCGATTTCTTCAGCATGGACCATCTCCGTTATCGCGATTTTTTTGAATATGCCTCCATGTGCTTCCGATTCCATTCCGGCCATTTTTACATGGTTCCACATGTACTCAACTGTAACCCGTAATTCTCGGGCGATTCCTTTGTTTAAGAGGTCAAGTAGCTTCCTGCTTGCCATTCTGATTCGTTCTCCATCCTGTTATTTCTCTAGGAGTCCACTGAAAGTGTTATGGTGGTCTTCTTCATCCGCCAAGATGTCTTCGAAGAGTTTTCGTGTGACGATGTCGCCTTCATCGGATGCGGTCTTGATAATCTCTCGGTAGAAGGCAATAGCGCCTTCTTCCGCTTTCTTATCAATGCTGAGCATTTCTTCAGGTGTCTTTCCAACAGTAACGGGTGCTGGTTTCGTTGTGGGCTCTCCACCGAGGTAATCAACGCGTTCTGCGATTTCTTCGGCGTGTTTCATCTCTGTTATTGCGACTTCTTTGAGGACGCCACCTATTGATTCTGAATGCATCCCGTAAATTCGAACGTGTTGCCACATGTATTGGATACTCACTTGAAGCTCCATTGAGATTGCCCTGTTTAACATATCTATGAGCTTTTTACTCGCCATTATTCATTCACCTTAAATCAAGTGATTGGAAAGCGATAGGGTTGCCTTTTCTATAAAGGCTTTCGAATGAATGTGAGATTATTAGTGAGTGAGTAAATGCAGGGATTATTTTTCACGGCTTCCAAGCCGACCATCAAGCATGATTAAAGCGCCTTGATTTTCGCCAATCATGCGAAGAAGATCGGCAATTTTTTGGGTTTGTTCTTCTTCCTCAACCTGCTCTTCATAAAACCAATTGAGTAATGGAATAGCTGATTTATCACCCAACTTCTCCGCAAGTTTTCCAATCTTGAATATACGTTCCGTTACAATCTTCTCATGCTCGTAGGCATTTTCCCATGCAGCCAAAGGTGAATCCCATTCCATGGTTGGACCTTCAATGGCTTTAAGAATCACACGTCCTGCACGATCCGAAACATGTTCCCAGAAACGCATAGCGTGCTCGTATTCTTCACCAGCTTGGATTTTCATCCAATGGGCCATTCCATTCAAATTGATGGATTCAAAGTAGGCTGCCATCGAAAGGTAGATGTAGCCCGAATAAAGTTCAAAGTTTATTTGATCATTAATTGCTTCTTGAAGCTCTTTGCTAATTTCCATGTATCATCACTTCTGCAATTTTAGTAAATTGATGCAAGCGATAATTCTGCTGGTTTATATTTGTAGTGAACTTCGCAATCGGTCTTCCTCGTTTTTTAACCGCGATCCTTTTTTTCACCAGTTCAATACTCTTTTAACACAGCGGCATCTACACAGTGTTGAGTACAATGAAAGCTCTAATTATCATCGATATGTTAAATGACTTTGTCACAGGCTCACTCAAATGCGACCGAGCCCAACGAATTATTCCTAACATTCGTGCGCTCATGGATAGCTTCCATAAGAAAAAATTTCCAGTTATCTTTGCCAATGACTGTCATCTGGATACTGATTTTGAAATGGATAAGTGGGGACCCCACGCCATTGAAGGCACAGAAGGTGCCGAGGTTATCCCCGAACTTACCCCTAAAGAAGAGGATGTTGTGATTGGAAAACATGTGTATAGTAGCTTCTTCGAAACTCCATTGGATTCAGTATTACGAAGTCGAAAAGTTGACACGGTTGTCCTGACCGGTCTCCACACCCATTTATGTGTACGACATACAGCTGCTGATGCATTCTTCCGAGGTTATAAAATTCTCATTCCTGAAGATGGCGTGGATTCGTTTACAGCGGAAGATCATGAATCCGGATTAGCATATCTCAAGGAATATTATGGTGCCAAAATTACTGACGCAAAATCCATTCTCAAATAATTCTCAAAGTATGACTTTCAACCATTAGAAGAATTCACACATTATTCGCTGTGAAGGGAAGCACTAGCCTGTTCTAGTTCAGGGCTGAGTTTAACAGGGTAAATTGGGGAATCGGAGAGTAATCGATAGGGTTTTGGTAATCGGTTAATTTGTTGTGTACAGTAATCTCGACTTTCTTCTAGGGTCGGGAAATTATACGTTAGGCGTCCTTGTTCAATGATGGGAATCAATAAAGGTTCTGCGTCAGCAATCGGCTCGTCCCATCTTGAAATAACATCACGATTAAACAGGTTATTGTCGTCAAAAAGGCGATTAATCTGCTTGCGATAAGGTACTAGTATCTTATCTGCACTGAGTTTAGTCTTTGGTATAGGATGACCGTCTTTTCCGATGCGCTCGACGAGTTTATACACGCCTGGTAGCGCTGAAACGCCTCCCTCTCGGGTAATGGGGTTGAAGTTAGCCCCTGTAGCTAGCCGGGTTCCGACACCAAATCCATCAATCGGGGCCTTTTCGCGAATCATCTCCTCGATTCGATATTCATCAAGATCACTACTTACGAAAATCTTCACATCTTCAAATCCAGCCCTGTCCAATATCTTTCGGGCTTCAAAACTAAGGGATACTAGATTTCCACTATCTAATCGTATTCCTTGCAATTTGTATCCCTGATCGCGAAGTTCTTTACCAATAATGATGGCATTTCGCACTCCTTCAACCGAGTCATAAGTATCGACCAGAAGGATGGTGTTATGGGGGAAAGACTTGCTATATTCACGAAATGCCTCAAGTTCGGTTGGACGATTCATGATAAAGGCATGGGGCATCGTGCCAATATACGGAATACCCCATTTCTTACCAGCCAGTACTAACGATGTACCAGTCGCACCTGCTAAATAAGCTGCTCGGGCTGCAAGAATAGCGGCATCACGACCATGAGCGCGTCGAGCACCAAAATCCACTATCGTACGATGCTCTGCAATGTCAACCATCCTGGCAGTTTTTGTAGCCACTAGTGATTGGAAGTTCATAACGTTAAGCAAATACGTTTCAAGAATTTGGACTTCAATGGTGGGACCGGTGACATTGATGATGGGCTCATTGGGAAAGACAACCGTTCCCTCAGGCACCGCATGAATATCTCCACTAAATTTGAAGTTCATGAGGTAATCTAAGAATCCATTTCTGAAATCGGGGCTCGAAGTTGCTTCCAGCCATCCCAAATCTTTCTCTTCAAATCGCAAATTCATGATAAAGGCAATTACTTGTTCAAGACCCGTGGCAACAAGGTAGCTTCCAAAGGGTAGCCGTCGGACAAAATACTCTTGCGTGACGACGGCATGATTATCATAATCGAAGTCGGTTTTCGCACTGGTTAACTCATAATAATCTAAGAACAGAGCCAGCTCGTTTGGCGTTATTAATCCTAACCTTGGCTGTGGCATGCCATTTACCTCCAAGAACTCCAATGATTACGCCTAGATGCGGGGTTGCCCGTTCAAAAGCGTTTAGGCAAAGACCCAGTAGTAAGACCGTGGAGTATTTCTGTTATCTTATGAAAAGGCTTTTGGCAAAACACACGCATTAACCTGTTTAGGAGGAAAACCTGTGTCTTCACGATTACAAATTGGCCAATCCGCCCCACCAATCAAACTCTATGATACCGACATCAAACAGCGAACACTCAAAGAATTCAAAGGGCAAATTGTTGTTCTTGCATTCTTTCCAGGTGCTTTTACTGAAGTGTGCACACGAGAGTTATGTCATTTCAGAGACTCCCTTGCCAACTTCGAATCTATGAATGCCCAAATTCTAGCTATCAGTGTGAATGATCCCTTCACTAATCGCGCCTTCAAAGAACAAAACCGACTTATGTTCCCACTCCTTAGTGACTTCAATCGGGTTGTCGTCCGAGCCTATGATGTCGTCCAAGATGGATTAGGAAAACTCAAAGACTATACAGCAGCTAAACGAGCAGTATTCGTAATCAGTCCTGAAGGATTCATTCGATGGAAATGGGTAACTGATAATCCCTTGGTGGAACCACCCTATGGTGAGGTCCAACACGCAGTCGATGACCTTGGTCGCACACGAGCCGAATCAGAATAGCCAAATATTCTGATCTTCGTTAACTAGGCTTTTTTGGAACCTGATAATCCAATCGTAACATTTTCAAATGGAATCTTTTTCCCAGATTGATTAATGGCAATTTCCACAATACGTTGAAGCCCAGAACAACACGGAACTTCCATCTTCACGACAGTTACATTTTGAATCGAATTTTGTTGAAAAATCTGTGTTAATTTGTCTACATATCCCTGGGCATTATCAAATTTGGGGCAACCAAAAACTAACACTTTTCCAGGCAAATATTTCTGTTGAAACTCTGGGTACGCAAAAGGCACACAATCTGCTGTCACCAACAGGCTAGCATCTTTGAAGAAGGGTGCGTTAATTGACACTAATCGCAATGCAATGGGCCATTGTCGTTGTCCAATAGGCACAACTTCTCCTTCTATCCGAGTTGGTGTTTCGACTGCAGAAGCATCCACTACCACGTCACAGGAGGCACAGTCGGTGGGCTTCATTTTCGTCAAATGTACCTCAACCGCAGCATGGTCAAAATCTGGGGCTTCACGGTGGATAATTTTGAGGGCTCCTGTTGGGCAATGACCCAAACATGCTCCTAGCCCATCGCATAAGTCATCTCGAATTAATCGAGCTTTCCCGTCGACTATTTGCAGGGCTCCCTCTTCACAATTGGGAATACATTCCCCGCAGCCGTTGCACAGCTCTTCATCTATTTCAATAATTTCACGAACGGGCATATTAACAGTGTTAATTTTTTCTGCTTTTAATTTATTCCGAATTACCACTCATATTCTAAAATTAAAATTCCTTGCATTCATAAAATGAAAAAAAGAGAAGAGATCCGCCCGACCCCGCTGGACGAGCGGATGCTTGGGATAGTTTCACCACTATGTGGTTAACGCTTTTTTACGGCGACGCACGAGGAAGACCGCTGTTAAACAGGCAACTACACCAATAATCACGGCTTCCCATGGAAATCCAGGAATACCAGGCGGTGCTGCTTGCCCAATGTTTGAATAGGCGGTATACACTGGGTCGTGTTCGATTCGATACCCGCCGAAACGCGGGAAGGCTATTGCATACCAGAATGCTTGGGCTTGATAGAGTGTATTAGCATTGTCATAGACATCACGTGGCCCGTCATAGAACAGCTGTAGCGTTGGACTAACAGCATAAGCAAAGACGGCGAGAAAGTCAGCAGAAACTGGTAGTTGCCAAGCAAGAAACAGGAGGTCACTAAGGACAGGTGAGAAGATCCAACTGATAGCTGGTAGATCTGATTCAACAGTGGTAGAATCTGTCTCGTTGATGAGGTCGTATGTACCTCGAACACCTACAGCAAAAGCCCGTTCATTGCCTGCAGGATCTGTGGTAACATTGGCAGTAATCCAATCCGCTGCTGGCATAGGAGTTGTTGTTCCTTCTTCGACCCAATAGTTAGAGCCAAATACTGTCACAAAGTGAGCGGCTCCTACTGTGACATTTGTGAGAGCTGCATTGATCTCCGCAAAGTCACTGAAGGTCTGACCCAAGGCGTGGAATGCCTGGACTTGACCAATTGTATAGAAGGTTTCTGCGGTAATCTCACCCGTGTCAGTGTCAACTTCAATGTCGTAGATGAAGGTCAGTTCACTGATTTGCACCTCAAAGAGGGGTGCGTTCAGGGTTGCTAAGAATGCGAGTAGATTGGTTTCTATAGGAACGACGATTCGGCAATACAGATTTTCGTAGGTGACACCAAATCGATAATGTCCTGGTTCTGGATTAGTCACTTCAACAGCTGTAGCAACAGGATCAGCTGTGCGGTTACCACCATTCCAACCGAAGGGAACAAGGAACCATCGTTCTTCACCGCCATCAACCACATAGTTCAAATTAGTGTCATTAAAGGCGTAAAGGAAGGCGAACACGGCACCGGCAAAGATTTCTTTACCAGACGGAGTCGTGAAGTGCATTGCAAACAGCTGGTAAGGAAGAGTTGAGTTGGTGTCTTCTGAGTAGTCATAAACATCACCAAGAGCTAATAGGGCTGCATGAAATCCGCCCGTTCCACCATAATTGACGTAGCTCATGATGATCTCTGCACTATCATTGGTTGCATCATCTGTGAATGTTTTTTCAACGGTCCAATAATCCTCAGTGAAAGTGTGGCCGTCAAAGATGGCTGCTTCATCGCCTGGATTATAAGTTTCTGGGGGGAGTGCTTGGGTTGTCGCTGGAGAGAGAAGTACAAATGCAAGCATTAGAAACACTGCGGGAAGAATTTTCCATTTTAGTTTCATTTTGTAGCTCACCCAAACCGCTTTGGGTTTGATAAAGCTCGTTAGTTTCCTCTCTCAAAATGCGAATTTAAAGAAGCTGATAAGTATAGTTTTCCATCTAGAAAACTGCGGTTAACTAAGAAATCTGCAAGAAGATGCTAGAAAGTGATTGAACAATTATGCCCTGATAACCCAGGATCTGGTATATTGACCGA
This sequence comes from Candidatus Odinarchaeota archaeon, assembly GCA_048885185.1. Lineage (GTDB taxonomy): Archaea > Asgardarchaeota > Hermodarchaeia > Hermodarchaeales > Hermodarchaeaceae > Hermodarchaeum. The sequence goes on from JBHLQC010000039.1 coordinate 7,198, forward strand.
AAAACCTGAGAAATCCTGCTTTTCGCGTTTTTATCAGACCAACAAGAAGATCAAAAGGAAGAATGAGTACTTTCGTCAAGGCGCGAATGGCTGCAGCATGGGGTATCATGCGAGCCCCGCCAACTTGGACAATTTGAACACCAAGCATCATCTTACCAATTGTTTGCCCTCGATAACCTTCCATGATAGTAAAATACATCCATAAAATTGCTAGAACAAAAGCTCGGATTAACACGACAGTCAAATCGGGAGGATATAACACCATCATCTCAATAATTCGCGTCAAAAAAACAGGTAGTGGTATACTCCAGAACCACCAAGCGGGTTCAATGATTAGTGAAGATACATCTGCTGCGATAAACAAAAGGGACAGAATCAATGCGATATCAATGAAAAACGCAATTGTCCGGCGAAATGCGAAGAATCCTGGTCTTTCACTTTTTGGAGTTTCTGTACCACTTAGTCGACCTTCAAGCTGTTGCCAAGTGCGATAAAGTTTCAACCCGTCTTTTGAAATCCGGTATTGACCCTCCACTTGCGCTAGAAAGGGTTCTAGTTTTTGTAAGTGGAAATTCAGTTTTCCACTTGAAATATTCACTCGAGTAAGGATTTGCGAATATGAGATATCGGGATTTGAATAGACGGTTTCGAGGATTTGACGGCGTAATGGGTGTCCAATGGCTGTGAGGAATTCGTCAAGGTCTGTCATTGGTCAGCTCATCCCCGTCAAATCATCATTTGGTAGCTATCTACCGGTGTTATCCTGGTTCTATATTCACTGAAGGTGATACGCCTTTATACATATCGTCACAAATCTGAGAGCAGTTGAGGGATTCGATAATCAAAGGGAGGAGAAATCGCATTAGAGAGCACTCCACAGAATTAGATTCATTTTTAATTAGTGTGGTTGTTTTTCCTTCTCCCATTCGCTCGGATGACTTGAAGCACTACAATGATGAGGGCGATTAACGCAATGGATCCCAAGATGACTAGCCCAATGGGGCTGGCGAGTTGCCCGATATTCGAAAATGCAGTATACACTGGGTCGTGTTCAACACGATATCCATTGGATTCGGGAAATGTGACGCCAAACCAAAACGCGGCAGTATTGAAAATCGTATCTGCATGATTTAACACATCGAGTGGACCAGTGAAGAGATTTTGTAGATAATCACTCATGGCATATGCAAAAATACTGAAGATAGTCGCTGAAATTGGTAATTGCCATAGCATAATGAACAGGTCTATAGGCTCGGGAGAGAGAATCCAACTGTACGCTGGAAGATCCGAGTGAATTGTTGTATCTGGATCCGTAGTTTCATTGATGACATCGTAGGTTCCTCGCGTTTCCAGGGCGAAAGCTCGTTGTTGCCCTCGCAAATCCGTTGTGATGTTAGCTAAGGATTGGTCGGTTCCACTAACTGGAAGTCCACCTGCAGTACGGACATAGTATCTGGGAGTTAATACGATGCCAAGATGTGCGACACCAATTCCAATATCACCTAAGGCTTCATGAAAGTCTGGAACCGACGAACCTAGAAATAGAAATTCCGTAACCTGTCCAATCGTATAATACGTCTCTGTGGTAATCTCTCCGGTTTCCCGATTAATCTGAATATCATAGATTACCGTTAATTCACTGAATGTGATTTCAAATAACGGCAGGAGCAAGGTTAGTAAAAATTCCCCAGCATCGTTGGCCGAAACCAGTCGTCCATACAGATTTTGATAACGAATACCAAACTGGTAGTGGTCTTCAGATAGTTTCGTCACAGGAATTGCTTCGATGCTCAGCGGGGATGTAGCATTACCTTCGTTGAAGCCATAAGGAATGATGAAAAATCGGTTTTCACCTGGACTTGGCACACCGTTATGATCTGTGTCGTTGAAACCGAAGAGGAAAGCTAGCAAGGATCCAGCGAAGACATCCTTGTTATCTTTGGTCGTGAAATGGAGGCCAAAGAGCTGGTATGGAAGAGTAGATTGGGTACCATTTTCGTTTTCCACAACACCTAAGGCGATGAGCATCGCCTGAAAGCTGTCTCCTGCATCTTCGTAATTCAAGTAGCTTGCTATGAACTGGACGGTGTCATTGTTCTCCGACTCAAAGACAATGGAATCGTTGGTCCACATATGCTCAGCAAAGGTGTGACCAAAGAATTGTTGCTCAATTCCAGGTGTCCAGTATTGGGGAGGAAGTGCCTGAGATTGACTAGGAATAAGAAGGAAGAGTAGCAAAAATCCGAGGAGGGCAAATGATCGGTATTTAGCGTGTCCTTTCATGATTGGGACCACTACGTAGGAAACACGTGTTCACTACTACCAGCTGATTAGCCGTATTTAAACAAGCTGAAAAGTATAACTTACTACCTAGATAATTTTAGTTGGCAAAAACTGCAACTGATGAAAAAAAGAAAGAAGGAGGGGCGAAAGCCCCAGTGTCCACCTAAAGCTTTTCGCCACATTCAGCGCAGAACTTACCCTTTGCAGGGGCACCACAGTTCGGGCAGAACTTCTTCGCCTTTGCTTGTGCTTCGACTTGTTTTCGGAGAACCTTTCCGCAGTTCGGACAGAACTTAGGCGCTTTGTTCTTGTGTAGTGGAGCTGCTTCACCACAATAGGGACACATTACAGCAGTGACGCCTGCATCTTGTGGTTTCTGTGACTGCCGCATCATATCGGCTAGTTGTGGAATGAGCACTATTCCTGAACCGGCTGCGGCTGCTCCTCCACCTTGACCCAGGGCTTCAGCACTCCGACGCATTGTCTCTGCAGTGAGGACTTGCTGACCTGTTACACCTTGAGCCGCAAAGAAGAGCCGTTCACGGTATTCTGGTTCAGTGTCCATGCCGGCAAAGGCCATGTCTAACAATTTCAAGCCGTATTCTTCGAATTTATCAGCTAATCGGGTCTTTGCCTTCATGCTGGTCTCATCAAGCTTGGTCATAGCATTTTGAAGTGAGTAACCTGATAATTCGTCCATTGCCAATTCGACGAATTTCGATCGAATAAAGGTCGTGGCGTCTTGGGTTGTGTAATTCTCTCCTGCTACGACTTCGTTGACGAAGATTTGGGCATCGTCAATTTCGTACCAGAATTCCCCATGAAACATGAGGGGTGCTAAATCGCGTGTCTGCCCTCGACCGCCAAATTTCCCTTGGAATTTAGTCATGTTGAGAAAGATGACTTCAGCAGTAAAGGGTGATTTATCAAAACCGGCAATTCTTCGAAGAATTCCAGTGAGAATAGGCACATTAGCTGTGGTTAGTGTGTGACGGCCAACCCCCATTACATCAAGGGCTTTTCCATCACGGTAGAAGACAGCTGCTTGGTTTTCGCGGACGAGACATTGACTGCCCCATTTCACGAGATCATTAGGCCAACGATAGACCATATCGTCCTTACGCATTTTCTTCCATTCAATAATCTCTGGCATGATTCTTTCTCCCCCTGGAAATCCAGTTGGGGGTTATAGAAGGTTTGAGGTGTCTTTCGTGCCCAGCCTTTTCAACTTTACTACATCACTCAAAATTAATTTCAAAGGAATGTAAAAAACTAACATCACAATAATTTCAAAGAAATCACACCTATGAAATCCTTGAAAAACTGCTACAATGAATTAGACCCAGACCAGTAATCACATATGCGCTTCTTATGATTGGTTAAAGGGAAATTCCGACAATAACCCTCGATTTCTAAATAAGGTGCTTACGTGAACCTAATGAAGAAACAGACTCCTAATGGCGCTCGATTGACTGAAACAGGTGTCTTTTTCCTCCAAAATTGTATGTGTCCTTCTTTATTCTAAGAAATAATATATA
>JBHLQC010000040.1:0-10569 GCA_048885185.1 Candidatus Odinarchaeota archaeon
GTCAAAGAAGTAGTTGAGTTAGCCTGTGAATATGATAGTATTTTAATTTCTGATGAGTGTTACGAGTTCCTTCGGTATGATGGTCACAAACATACTTGTGCAGCTGAATTCAACCGTGATAATGTGATTATCGTCAACAGTTTCTCGAAGACCTTTGCCATGACAGGACTTCGATTGGGCTATATCATCGCTCCTACCCATTTGATGCGCCCAATCTACCAAGTTCATCAATACAATACGGCCTGTGCCCCTACGCCCATCCAAGTGGGAGCCACAAAAACGCTCAACAATCCGAAAGCCTTCAAAGGTATAATTGGGCATCATCGGACCGTGTTAGATGATCGTCGGAAAGTGGCAATAGAATGCATTAAACCACTCAAAGGGTTCACACTTAATTATGAACCAGTTGCGGGCTTCTATCTCTTTCCTAATGTTGAACAAACGGGCATGACAGGACCAGAATTTGCTATCACGCTATTGGAGGAAACGGGAGTTATCGTGGTTCCTGGTGATCAATTTGGAAAAGCCTTTCCAAATAATATTCGAATCAGTGTCGGATCTGCTCCACCTAATCGAATTCGCGAAGCCGCATCAAGAATTACTAAGTTTCTTGAAAAAAGGTGAGAGGGGTAAGTACCCCTCATCTATTTGAAAATAAGAAGAATTGCGCCAATTATCACCAGAATGGCACCAATGTCTCCACCAAAGATGAGGAGAATGATGCCCAGGATAAGAAGCATGATCCAATTCTTTTCAAGCTTCCATGGGAGATTGATGTAGCCAGATGTAGCTAGCGTGATTAAGGATACAATGATTACAATGATACCAAAGATAAGTTCGAGGCCCCAGCCCCAGAATATCGGAAATATACTCCAACCGATACCAGGGATAAGCATGATAATACCGAAAATCAGTGAAATGATTGCACCAATGAGTACGAGAATCTCGCCAACTTGTTGAATAGTACTTTTTGCCATTGTGGATACCACTTGAATTATTGGGTAACACTATCATCAAAAGATAGTGAACAGCATCACAGATGTATTCTCTTAAAAATCTAGTGAGCCCAGCTAGTTTGAGCCCCTAATATACGGGTCCAAGATTGTTTGAATTGGTTTCTCATTGAAATGTTCAACCAGCCGGTCGTAGTTCCAGCCAAGCGGCGTGAGGAGAGTATCTGTTGCGCGGAGTAGCAGTTGTGCGTATTTGTCTTTGTCGTAATGGGTTGCAGCTGATGTGTGAGGAAGTGCAACGCGGCGTAGGGGATAGCGTGACTGGGCATCGGTATGCACATAGCGGACAGGCTGTCCGGGCTGGATGTCTTGACCGTACCGCACGGCTAGTTCAGCAGCGATGGCTTGGCTACACTGTTGTTGATACTCGCCTGGTGACCGACTGATATTTTGGGTAATCACGAGATCATCGATAGCCACGTCACCATTATGCAGACGTTCTAGATAGCCTTTGACAATGTCGAGGAGTTGGGGCAACATCTCTTGCATCTCATCAGCGTCTTCGGCACCCGCAAGACAGGTCAGTAGGTCTAATTGAAGCTGCTTGATATATGGTGGGGTGTCACGGCGTCGGAGTTCGATGCCACGTACTTTGATGGTGCCATCTTCTTTGACGCCGCAGTAGCGAGTGAGAGCACCATAGGGCTGATTGCGGCAGGGGAGGAACATAATCCAGCGGTAGCGCCCTTCAAACTCTATCGGCAGTCCCGTTTTCTCTTGGATGGCTTCACCGACCGCTAGATAATCGTCGACGGTGGCTCCCGATTTTTGGAGCCAGACACAATCCACAATACCATGGAGTACTTGGAATCCTCGCTGTTCGCTTACGGCTTTTGTCTGTAAGAGAACGCGACGACTAAATGCTGTAACACATTCATAGGCTTCCACACGACCAAAACGTGAGGCTCGAAAACCCAGATAGCCAAAGGACACCACCAACAACCATTTGAGGGCAGATTGTCGGGCTTCATAGATTGGATTATCGTGTCGATGCTTCTTGTAGTAAGTGCGTTTTTCGAGAATTGGTTTAAGAAAGGTAGGGACGATTCCGATTTCTCGTCGGCATAGCCAGTAACCCAGTTCAGGGACGACGGTGGCATCATCGGGGCAACAGTCACAGAAGAGTGCCTCGGGAGAGATGTTGTGTTTGACCATCAATGACGGATACATGGACAAGAAATCGAGTTCCCCCACATCACTGAACACTCCGACACGTGGAGTGATGACATGGCCACCTCGGTCTGCGTTGAGCAGTTCGATGCCGGTCTTGTATTGTTCGGGATCGGCCTTGGTTTCTGGGATAAGGACACCACGCCTGAGGGCTTCCTGCATCTGTAGCATGTTAATCCCTGTGCCGGGGCTGCTACGTGCCATGCGCTGTGGCGGAAAGGCAGTGAGACGACATCCCTCAATCAAGCCGTGGAAGTCGCCAAAAGTCATATATGATCGGTCCAAGTGCAACCGTCCTCGCAGAATGAAGGGATGTGGTCGATAGAAGACTGGACCACCATATCGGAACACGGCACGACCGGCAGGCAAGGCTTTGTCGCTGAAGACATGGGGTGTGTGGTCACGGTTCAGGGAGAACTGTTGTAGCATTCCTCCTTCGCCGACGCGTTGGATGAGTGCAGGTAAAATGTGGGAGTCACCTCTCTCGGTGAAGATGATGTCGGGGTCCTGGGCGGTGATCCAGTCTTGAAGCATCATGGGTTCCGTGGTCTGTAGGGTGTTCCCTTTGGAGCTGGATGCAGTGAAAAGGTCCTCCCCTTCCAGGCGGAGGTCCACGGTGTCGAAGGGAGGGAGTTCATAGTCGAGAGCCAATTGGGAGTCGCAGGAGTCGATTCGGGTCACGCGGGTCCTCGACTCATTGGTGTGGACCTCTACCTGTTCGAAGGGGTAGCGCTGCTGCTCGAGATACCACAGCTGCGTTGCAGAGAGATCGCCGTTGAAGACGCGAAAACGGGGAACGGCGAGGGCTTTGAGTTCGCGGACGACACGGGGGAGTTGGGTGCAGGAGGAAACTGAAACGGCGAGAACCGGACGTCGCGGGCCCCGCAGCTGCAGCCGATGAAACTCGGGTGTCACGGCGCTCACATGGGGGTGACTCTCAAACAGCGGCGCATAGTCCTCGAATTGGACGCCCGGCGCATGTAAGTAGAACCGTGGCTGATAGGGCACCTCCAGCGGTACACACGCCTCAGCTGTTCGTAACCACAGGGTCAAGTGGTCTGGCTGGGCGGTTATGTCGAGGATCCAGCCACGCATTGTCAGTCAGAGCGTGTCTCCCACTTACCTATTTAAAGCCGGAATCTCGAATGCAAAAGAATCACCCTCCTTTGGAACTAAAAGAGGTTTTTTTGTACGGATGTAGGTTTCCTCTAGCAACGCAGGTTAGTCATGTGAGAAGAAGCTTACCTGATACTAATGCTACACAGAGGAACCGCAGACAGGACAATATCGTGCCCGTGAAGGGATTAGTGCACCACAATAGGCGCAAAATCGCATAGTGTCTGGTCGCTCCAACGAAGGAGTGTCTGGGGGATGTCCATATCGACGTGGTGGGGCTTTCGGTATTGAGGGACCTCTTCTCAACAGAAAGACCATCACGGCAACCGAAACCACAATAATCGCAACAATTCCAATAACCATGACAAGCACCCAGAACTCAGCTTGAGGTAAAGTGGTCACACCCTGTTGAACATTAAGGCGGAAGACACCAACGCCGTCAGTATCACCTGGAAATGAGTACACTTCAATAAAGTATGTATCTCCACTGGTCAGGTGAACCGTGAATGACTCAGTCGAGTCACTCCCAAGTGAACTTGCTAGGACTTCATTAGATTCATCGTAAAGATACAAGTCAAAGTCTGTGAAATAATCCAACAAGAGCGCTTCCAAACCAAAAGTGTACAAACCAGTCACCGCGGGTACGAATTCATAATAGACCGAATCCTCAGCCCACTCCAAATACCCAAAATACTCAGCATTCGCACTTAACTCCACAGCCGTGCCCCTTGTGGATCCCACATCCGTAAAGTCATCCATGAATTCATCCCAAAGCGTATCATCCGCGAGGTCTAAATCATCAATTACCTTGTTAAGAACCACAGCTAGCCCCGTAGCCTCCGGGACACCAGAAAGATGTTCTTCATGAACTATTGCGGCTGCAACAGCGTCACGGAGATCTATGGCAAAGGATTCTAACTGGGGATATGCAGAGTCACTAAAGACAGTGGCTAAAACTGAAGCGAACCCACCCAAATCAACAAAATCCGCACGTGTAAAACCTTGAGCAAACACGCGAGCAACACAAACCCTATCATACACCATTGGTGCATCAAGCAAATAACTGAGTTCTGAACAGAGGATTTGCAAGCTAGTGATGATGTCCTGAAGCTGAGACGTATCAACAGAGGACAAACAAGCCCAATCTAACAAAGGCTCATGATATCGACCTCCAACTCGATAAGCAGTACCATAAAAATACGGCATACCTTCAGCAACCGTCAAAGGCTTTGACTCAGGGAATGAAGTGAGGTTAGCTAGAATATCCTCATACGGAAATCCACTAACTGGCACTCCCTCTTCAGAAAAGACGAGGTAATCTGTGACATCACGCAGCTCATAGGCAACTTCAAGTTGCCCCATCATACAGGCATCGAAGGCAACAACATCCAAATACTGAACCTGGGGATCACTCAATGCAAGTTGAACCTCATGCATACTCAGATAATCACCACTAGTATCGTCAACACATACCGATTCATATCCCGAACCATGATCCCATAAGACAAGGAGATAATTTTCTGCTGGAGCATATGATTGTCCAAACACGATGAAATCCCGAAGGGTGTGCCAATCGCCCATATTAGGCTCCCAAGGTAGTGGATGAGAAAGCTCAATGGAATTTATCGTATACAGATTCGTATCATAAGTGACCTCGTAACAACGCGCTCCGCTATAGGGTGCAATCAATGTTGACCAAAAATCTACGAACACAATAACATTGACATCTGGGGATGGCAACACGGTTTCCATCGAGTTCAAATCATTAAATGCATACTCCTCCAAGTCGTTATCACCATCAAGATACACCAGCACAGTCCATGCATCTGAATATGTAACGGTGATAGAAAATTCCGCAGTGATTATCTCATTATTAGTGTCATTAGCCCAAACCTCTAACCCATATTTACCCGGTGTCAGAGGCGTAGCATTACGGATTTCACCCCACAATTCAATAGAGAAATGAATAGTATCATTGACCCAATACTGATCAATTAACACCACTGTTAAGGCTTCAACGTTGTAAACAAACTCCTCATTAGCACCCACAACCTGGTCAGTGGGCACATCTTTCCAGACAATATTCAACGGCTCATAATTCACAAGCCAGTAGGCGTGATGGCCATCAATGGATCTATTCACATGGCCAGCAATAGTAAGATTCCCAAAACTATCTTCGACAATGGACCAGCCATATGACAAATCTGGAGATGTACCAAAAGAGCCATACCAGGTCATGTTCCCCCATTCGTCTGTTCGGACAATCCACAATTTAGAATAATCTGTCACGGAATAGCTGTAAGAAAATCCGCAAAGGGCATAACCACCAGCATCACATGCAACAATATCACGAAATATATCAAGCCTAGTTCCACCATAGAAATAGTCCCACATTAAATTCCCATTATTGTCAAGAAAAAGAATCCAACCATCAGTGCTTCCAGATGCCGGATTATAGGCTTCTCCGGCAAGAACAATAATCCCATTGCTCGCCCGCCAAACTGAATGACACAAAGCATTACCCGGTCCAGCATAAGTACGTTCCCAAAATGAGTGGCCCGTTGAGTTGGTTCGGATACAATAGAAATCATAGTCACCCGGTGGACCTGAATAGCCTCCAATGATAAAGCCGTTGTCGGGATGTTGAACTAGATCAGTTCCATAATCAAATTGTGTTCCACCAAAAGTGGTGTTCCAGAGGTGATTTCCATCCGCATCGAGTCGTATCAACCAAACATCCATTTCACCAGCGCCAAAACTGTTCGTATAGCCAATAATTGCATATCCGCCATCACTACATTCAATCATGGATTGGGCATAGTCACTACCTGTTCCACCAAAGGTCGTATTCCACAAAGGGTTGCCCACTGCATCAATTCGTAGAATCCAGACATCAAAGTCGCCCGCACCATAACTGTTGGTATAACCTGCAATGATGAATCCTCCACTAGAATTTTCGAGTATTGCTGAGCTACTCTCAAAATCCGCTCCACCATAGGTCCGATTCCATTGATGAATTCCGAAACTATCAGTACGATCTACTCTGATGTCAAACTCAGAAAAACCAACAAGTGCGTAACCACCATCACCACACAAAATATGATCCTCAGCTGCTTGGATACGGTTCTCATATCCGTACGTATGGTTCCAGGTAGGGTTGTGCTGATAAGGAACTGGAGGATTAACAATTGGCAAAGGAGAGTCGGATACACGATAGTCTTCAAGGTCTGTGCTTTGAAAATCTTCGGAAAAAAGATTAGCACCAATAGCTTCCGAATTCTGCACATCAATAAGCTGTGGCCTTTGATCGGTGACAAGTGGCATACACAGGAGAGCAAGGGCAAATACGAGGATGGTTGCAAAACGAATTCGTTTCAATATCTCCCACCTTATGTACCATTCACCTTTCTGATAATAATCGTGCCTAATAAATTTGCAGTTTCAGGAAAAACAATTGAAATGAACAGCTGAACTGCTGGGTTCTTACGCTTCTATGAACGTGTTGTTCTGTTCTTGGAGGTCAGCATCCCGTTGTTTTTCAGCATTCCAGAAGAACAGAGCATATAGAACAACTTGAACACCGTAAAAACCTAGTGTTAACCAGAAGGGAATAAGGTATAGACTTTGGTCAAAGAATTGACCTGCAAATTGAACACTAGTAGCCCGCCCTAAGCTCATAGCAGTACTGTTCAATGCTTGAAGGTTTGGTCTCCAAGAACTGGGTACTAATTCCATCCGCAGAGTCTGACCCATAGGCATGGCTGCATTCATTAGAGCACCTCGAAGTAGAAAACTCATAATGGCTACAACTGGATTAACAACTGAAGCCAAGAGCAGAATGAAGGGGAGAGAAAGCGATTGTGTCATGACAACAGATTTGACTTTGCCAATCCGCGATGCCAGAATGGGTGATAACAATACTCCCGTTGCCATCGTTGCTTGTCCCAATCCAATGATCGTACCCACCATGTAAGTGGGAAGGCTGTAAAATTCCCAAAAGAAGACATTCATCAATGGAACAATGAGCCCAGCACCTAGCCCAACTAACAAACTACAAATAAAGAACCGGACAACAATGCTGACCTTTCCGGGTGGTTCAGTTGATGCAGCAATTGATTCTTCAGGCTGAATCTCATTTAACCTAGAGTTGAAAGGTGTTGGCTCTTTAAGCCAGAGAAGTGGGACGATTCCGATAATACAGGCTAGAATCCAGACAATTAGTGTTAGTTGAAAAGTTATTGGGCTATCTATTGGAACAATAAGCCAGAGGGCAAATATTCCAGGCAAAAACCCACCAATCAAACTACCGAAAAAACTGGTTACAATACGCGAAGCTTGCCCAGTACTAAATAGGTAGGTCCGTTCAAAAGCTGTACTACTCCGGGCCATCAACGGGCTGTATGAGGTAATCTGCAAGCTGTTTCCAAAATAGAATACAATAATCATCATGATGAGAATGCTGGGAACAGGTAAGGCAATGAGCATTCCCGCTGCGATGGCACAGATGATTCCTGAAAGAATCATTGAATACTTTTCGCCAACCCGGGAAGTGTATGGGCCCGCTAATAATGCCCCTACAGCCATTGTATACAAACCGATTGATAAGAGTCCTGCTACGAATGCCGTAGAATAGCCTAGTGATAACAAGTATAGGTTGAAAATCGCCTGATACAAGCCAAACCCGAGTCGACTAATGGCTTGGCCTACGATGATTCGGCGAGCATCAGGGGTAAACCGTTGAACCCGTTGCCAATATGCACCGGCTTCTGTACTAATGCTTTGAGAGAGATTCAACGGTTTGTTCCTCCAACACCAACAAGAGAGAAGGAGGAACATCTCCCAATCCTTGCAGGTGCAATATCCTCTCAGGCGGGATAACTAAATAATAAAATCTTGTGAAGGCATTAAAAAAAGAGAGATGCGACGTCGCAATTCGAAATGGGCCCACAATGCGAAATTGGTGTTTACGCACTTCCCTTCTTTTCTTTTTCAATTTCTTTAATACGCTCATCGATGTGCTGAATGTGGTCTTCGAGTTTTGCCTTCATTGCTTCGAGACTCTTAATTTGAGACTTCTTGCTTGGTTCAAACTCTGGATCACACCACATGTGACGGAAAAAGGGTGCTGGTCCCATAAATCCGTGACGATAGCCTTTTGATCCACACATAACTGATTCACCTCTATTCAGATTTATCAGAGCTCTTCAACTCATCAAGACGCTGTTCAACCCATTTCAGTTCACGCTCCAGATACTTCCGATACTCTTTGAAGAACCGGAGGTGCCGTGGAGTACAATGTCCAGGTGCGCAATCACATTGCATCTTCATAGCCATGAATGCCATGGGACTTTGTTCACGCTTCGACCATTCGATAAAATCATCCTGGACCTCGCCATTCATACTGGCTCCTAAAAACCGCCAAAAATGGTCCTGAACCTTGAATCCCGATCGGAGATTCCCAAATGCTTCGCGGAGGACTTTCTGTCCTTTCGGAGTCAATTGATACTCAACAGCATCTGGTCGATCCTCATTTGGGACTCGATTACTAGAAATCAAGCCCTTTTCAGCCAAACGGTGAAGAGCTGGATAAATTGTACCACTCTTCAGTCGCCAACCACCAAGTTTTCCTTGTAACCCTTGAAGCACACGATATCCATGGGCTGGCCCACGATTGAGCAAGGCAAGGAGAATGAGTTGGACTTGGCTGATGCTACCTTCGCTGGTTTCGATGCGTCCTGAACCACAGAATGCCAATATATAGACACCTACTTATGTTGAGCTCTACATATCTGTGTAGAGGTCTACATATAAAAATGTTATCACCATTTCAAGGCAGCTAAAAACATCGAATTCTCTTACTTCAGAGAAAGCCTTTCCTCGTGTCTGGTTCACTTCTCTTTTTTTAATTGCTATTCAGAGAATTTTCGTTCTTATTCTGTTGAGACTTTCTATGGTGTTCTTCAATGTTCCAGAAGAAAGCTGCATAAGCTATTGTTGCTGCTGAGTAACTTGTGAGGGTAAACCAGAAGGGGACCAGATATAACTCTAAATCAAAGAGTGGTCCTGTCACTAGCGTGCTGAATGCCCAGGGGAAGTTCCAGGCAAAGCTGGTCACGGCTTCCATATTCGGTCGCCACTTTTCTGGTGTGAGTTCCATACGCAATGTTCTATCAACAGGTCCTCCCGCATTCATGAGGACTACGCGAAGTATGTAGCTAGCAATGGCGATGTAAGGGTTGATGATGATGGCAATGAAAAGGAGAAAGGGTAGGGACAAGGCTTGGGAAAAGAGAACTGTCTTGACTTTGCCTATACGGGTGGAAAGGACTGGAGAGAGAAACGTGCCTATTGCAACTGATAAGGATCCCAAACCTTGCACTAATCCTATAATTGGGAGTGGTAGGTTATAGAATTCCCAAAAGAAAATGCTTAGGTAAGGAATCACAAATCCAGCTCCCAAGCCGATTAGCAAGTTTACGATGCCGAATTTTAATGCTAGTTTCCTCACTTCATTCCGTTGAACTGGTATGAGTTCACTTTGAAGTTCACTATTTAGATCCGGCTCGGGTACTTCCTTTTCATGGATTGTAAGCATTGGAATGGTGCTGAGAACTAGAGGAATCACGTGAGCTAGAAGCGCCAGCTGAAGAGCTAATGCACTGTCAAATGGAATGCCAAGAAATAATGCTATTAATCCTGGGAGGAATCCCGCAATGGTGTTTGAAATGAATGAACTGAGAATGGTTAGGGAATGGCTGGTTCCAAAGGCATGGGTGCGTTCGTATGCGGTGCAACTTCTTGTCATTAGGGGGCCATATGAGACGTTGATGAGTGCGGCTCCAAATCCAGCTAATACTGCAGTTATCATTAAGATATCAGGGAAAGGAAACACTACTCTTGTAAAGCCCACAATTGCTGAGGTTAGTAATCCAACAATGATAGAATATTTTGGACCAACCCGAGAGGCATAGGTGCCTGCGGCGATTGAGGATATTGCCATTGAAAAAGCGTTGAGGGACATTAACACGCCGAGAAAAGCGTTACTGTATCCAAGGGTGAGTAAGTAGATGTTTAAGATAGTTGAGGTGATGCCCCAGGCAAAGGCTCGAGTGACGTTGCTAAGGATAAGCTTGCGAACGTTTGGAGTGAATTGGCGTATCCGTAGCCAATAACCGGTGGCTTCGGCTCTGAATGTTGCACTCACTGGAATCTCCTCAACTTGTTGCAGGTTCCAAATCACTCGCACATTTTTACTTTCTGCTTAGTCCGC
>JBHLQC010000041.1:0-10523 GCA_048885185.1 Candidatus Odinarchaeota archaeon
AGAAAAAGTAACAGAGGACCCCTTGTGTCAGGTTCGTGAGCAATATCCCAAAATGTGATTGAAGGGATCCGTAAGACGCCCCACAGTCGTTGTCGGAAAGAAAGTCGGCTTTCCCATTGTTTTTCAGGACGCCGCATAAAGGGAAGAATGCGTTCGAATTGTTCTACTCGGAACCGATAGCCACATTGTGGACAAACGGCGTCCTTGGAATCTACACGAATTAAACATTCAGGACACCGCAATGAGGACATGCTGTAACCACACTCAATATCAGAAAATTGGAGACGAGCTTTATTTCTTTTCGGTTTTCAACCCCAGACGAAAGGTTTAAGTTCGAAATCCGCACATGCCATCTTCGAAGTGATCCCAATGGGGTATAGTGTTCTCCCAAACATCAACCTTCTTTTCAAAAAGTAGTAAATATTCCAATTCAGAAACGGGGTCACCATCCATGCCAACGATTTTTACTAAGGTACTAAGCACTATAACGGAGGCTTTACTAGATGGACGATTATAAGGAAATCGAAGCCAAATGGCAAATGCGATGGCGTGAGGCAGGAGCATTCGAAGCGGATCCAGATCCACAACGACCTAAGTTTTACCTAACCTCGCCCTACCCCTATGCTAATGCGCCTTTACATGCAGGCCATGGTCGAACCTATTCGATTAGCGATATTGTGGTGCGTTACAAGCGAATGAGAGGATTCAATGTCCTGTGGCCAATGGCAGGACATGTAACGGGTACGCCAGTATTTGGCGTTGCTAAGCGTATTCGAGAAAAAGATCCGAAAATACTGAAAGAGTACCAAGGACACATTGCATTGTATCGCCAAAAGAAGGACATCAAAGCCGTTTTATCAACCTTTACCGATCCAATGGCGATTGCACAGTTCTTTTGGGGAGTGTTTGAAGGCGATTTCCGGAAAATGGGGATTTCTATAGATTGGCGCCGAAAATTCATGACAAATGACGTAGAATATCAAGCGTTCATCACCTGGCAGTTTCTCAAATTAAATGAATTGGGATACATTACCAAAGGTCAATACCCCATTCTCTACTGTGTCGCATGTGGAAACGCAGTAGGCGAACATGACCTATTAGAGGGTGAAGATGCAAAAATCGCAGAATTTGTAGCACTCAAGTTCCCATACGAGGACGGTTTCCTAGTCGCTGCAACTCTTCGTCCTGAAACCGTCTACGGAGTAACAAACGTATGGGTGAATCCCGATGCAACCTATATCAAGTTACAGGCGGGAGAAGAATTTTGGTACGTTGCCACACCAGCAGCCCGAAAACTAGTCAACCAGGGACATAGATCCAAACGATTAGAAGAGATACCAGGAACGGAGTTCATTGGAAAAACTTGCAAGTCACCAGTAGATGACCGAGAATTGCTAATTCTACCTGGAACCTTCGTTGATCCAAATAATGCCACAGGCGTTGTCTATAGTGTCCCATCGCATGCGCCTTATGATTGGGTAGCATTGTATGATCTACAAAAATCCAAGAAAGCCATCAAAGGTTTTCAAATTGACTTTGACGCAGTAGGCGCTATTCAACCAATATCCATAATCTCTGTTGAAGGATATGGAGAGCATCCTGCAATTGAATTATCCAAGAAAATGAAAATCAAAAGCCAAAAAGAAAGTAAAAAATTGGACGAAGCAACAGATACACTATATCGCGCAGAGTACTATGGCGGAATTATGAAAGATAATACTGGACCGTTTGCAGGACGAAAAGTTAATGAAATTAAGGAAGACGTCGTTTCCTATCTAAAAGATAGGAACCGAGCATTTCTATTCTTTCAACCTGACAGGCAACCAGTAACTTGCCGTTGTGGTAATGAGATCGTAGTTGCTGTTTTACCCGACCAATGGTTCATCAACTATGGCAACCCGGGATGGAAGAAACAGGCAACAGAAGCACTCGCAAACATGACTATATTTCCAAATTTATATCGAAGGAGCTTTCAAGCCACTTTTGAATGGTTAAAGGAGCGTCCCTGTGCCCGTCGACGCGGACTTGGAACTCCACTTCCCTTTGATAGAAGATGGGTGATCGAATCGTTATCCGATTCCACTATCTATATGTCGTTTTACTTACTAATTCATCATATCAAAACACACAGTATAGAACCTCGACAACTAACAAATGCGTTCTTTGACTATACACTGTTGGGTAAAGGCGATATTGCAAAGGTAAGTGAACAAACTAACATCGCAATAGATGTTCTTGAAACGATGCGTCAAGAGGTTGAATACTGGTATCCCAATGACCAACGCCATTCGGGTTATGATCTCATCACAAGTCATCTATCATTTTTCATCTTTCACCACACAGCCATCTTTCCTGAAAGCATGTGGCCAAAGTCCATAACGCTAAATGAGTTTCTCACTCGAGAAGGAAAGAAGATGAGTAAGAGCCTTGGAAATATAATTCCATTAGGAGAAATTCCCCGTCGATTTGGTGCAGATCTATTTCGTCTTTATATTACCCAAACCGCAGATTTCGCCACTCCTGTAGACTGGCGGGAGAAAGATGTTGTAAGAACGCGTCGTCGAATGAATCGACTAACCCGAATCTTCAAGGAAGCAATTATCTCAAAAGAAGCACCCTTACAAAAAGAAACTCTAAGTCTATCTAGCCGGTGGATTCTATCCAAGGTCAACTCAATCATTCAAGACGGCACAATTCTAATGGATAACTTCCGTTTACGAGATTTTGTTCTTAAAGCATTCTTTGAGTTGCAGGGACATATAGACTATTATCTTCGGCGTATGGATAAAACCCATCCCGAAAGGGGACCAGTACTACGATACATAGTCACACGCTGGATAAAACTCCTAGCCCCATTTATCCCACACCTATGCGAAGAAGCGTGGGAACAGCTAGGCAGTATTTCGTTTGTTTCAATAGAAAACTGGCCAATCCCAGATGAAGAATTCTTGGACAAGAAAATCGAAGATGCCATGGACGTAGTAAATCAGACAATAGCCGACATTAAGGAGATTCAAGGACTTCTGAAGGATAAGACACCTACTACAGTTCATATCTATGTAAGCCAAAAATGGAAATACTCTGCTCTTAAGCGCCTTGTTGATTCAGAGGTTGCCCTCACTGTCAAAGAACTAATGGCCAAACTAATGAAAGATGCCAAGCTACGAAAACGTGGAAAAGAAGTCAATGAACTTGTTCAAGCCATTGTCAAGTCCGGTGGTTATTGGACGTTTGTAGATAAAACCACGGAAATGAAAGCCCTCAAGGGTAACAGTGAATTAATTCATTCGGAGACCGGATTGGAAGTAGTTATTCAGGATGGCGACAAACCCAAAGAAGACCTCGGTAAGAAGGCACACAAGGCGTTACCAGGACGCCCTGCATTATTCATAAAATAGGGAGTTAAGCAACCCGACGCCCATATTGCTGGGTCTGAGTATCATTTACTTCGAGTGGAAATTCGTGTTCACATTTTGGACATTTTGCATATCCACAGTTTCCCATCGTTGCTGAGGGGCAATCACCACATGCCATGATGCGTCCATAACTGGTATCAAATCGAAATCCACACTGTGGGCAGACAACGAGGGTCATTTAGTGAAACGCTCCGGTGCTTCCTTCCAGTGCCTTGTAAAAAGCATTTCGGACGGTTAATCTCGTAAACGTGTATAGCGGATTAGAAGCATCAATTCAATGATAGCAATTGCCCCAAGTATGGCGGCGATTATAATGACAGGCATGCTGATGATAAGGAAATCAGAGATTGAAGGAATCCCACCACCTACCCCGGTTGCCACGACACCCGTATTGTAAGCCATTATGCCGATGTAATCAACGAGGGCAGAGAAGACTATACGAAGCCAGACAAGTGGAACCCCCGAGTCAGCGGACAATTGTTGGGCAAACTCCCCGGCTGCCTGAAGCCTTGCGACATCGGAAGCTAAAATTAAATTGACTGATCCATTTCGGAGTGCCTGTTCCACTGCAAATAACTCAGGTCCAGAAATGAAGATATTATCTCCTTCCGACAGAAGAGCTACGACGTCAAGCCCAAGGGCTTCAGTAACATACGCCTCTGCAGGGAAAGTAATGACTACACGTTTTCCTGAAAATCCATGAAGTAAACTCTGCTCAGCGATGAAAGCCTCTAATTCTGCAACTTCGAGTACAAATTCATTGAAGCGCCCTTGCCAATATTGAGCAAAGGTGGCATTCAATGAAGTACACAGAATGCGTGTTGCATTTGCAATAGCGATAGCATTCTTTGGTAGTAACCAGTAGCCATGGAGATTATCATTATGATCATGCTGGCGTTTTATTTGACATGAAATTTCAGAATATCCAACAAGCGGAAGAAGTTCCGCTCCCAGTGCTTCGTAGTCTTCGAGTGTGATGTACGGTTTGCCCGTCTGGTTTGCGAGCTCTTCTTCCCATGTGAAATGCCCGGTCAGCACCAAGAAATCCGCGGAATTGGCTTCAGCAATAACAGCAGGAGTGAGTGTGAATGTATGAGGTTCGATGCCCTCAGGGAGCAGGACGGAAATTGCAGTGTGTATACCCCCGACTTCGCGGACAATGCCAGCTAAAGGCTGAATTGAGACGCCAATATTTAATGCAGGAGTTGTCTGTGCAAGGGTTTTGGGAAAAACACCAGCAGTGCCAAAAATCAAACATACCACTACTACAATTGCATGAAATCGGATTCTTCGCATTCTTATCATCTTCATTCTGGTACAGAGCCTTCATTATTAACTTTTAACAAGTTTGTTAATAACTCCCGAATATTAATAACATTTCTGTTCTTTTTATTAACATAATACTCAAGCGTGGTGTACACATTGCCTATCGTCAGCATCTCATTAAGCGATGAAGACCTTCGAGTACTAAACCAGCTCCGAACAGAAGGCGGATTCACAAACCGCTCCGAACTTCTCCGTCGAGCTCTTCGAACGCTAGCTAGTGAGGTTCAAGAACTTGACAAATTATCGGGTGAAACTTCAGCTGTACTAACCATTGTCTATGGAAAAAAAGGAAAGGGAATTGAAAGTAATTTTCTACTTCATCGCCAAGCCCAACTCATCGATGCACTTCTGCACTCTCACACCGTTAACGGAGAATGTATTGAAGTGATAGTCGTTAATGGTCCAGCAAATGATTTACGCACATTAATAAACAACCTGAAAGGCAACCGCAAAATCCATACCATAAAAGTCGCCATAATCGGAGGAGAAAAACCTGACTAACCACCCACTGTTGATTGAAGCAGAGAACCTTTCAGTAAAATATCCAAACGGTGACCTAGCCCTCGAAGATGTGACTTTTACAACAGCCGCACCAACCTTCTTAGCAATAATTGGACCAAATGGATCAGGAAAAACAACTCTTGTCAAAACTATGTTAGGGCTTCTCAAACCCTGTAGTGGTTCAATCAAGGTTCTGGGTTATGATGCGAAACGAGAGTACAATGCTATCCGACGGTTAGTCCGGTACGTTCCTCAGCGAGACCACATCCAGCATAATGTACCCATGAAAGTTAAGGACATTGTCTTAATGGGACGGTTGCTAAAGAAATCTCCGCCACGATTTGCGTCCAACAAAGATGTTGATTGTGCTCGTGATGCTCTTCACCGAGTAGATTTGGAAGAGTTATGGAATCAACCGTTTCCCGAATTGTCAGGCGGTCAACGTCAACGTGTTCTTGTAGCCCGCGCGTTAGCGGGTGAAGGACCAATCTTAATGCTAGATGAACCTATGTCTGGTGCTGACCATGATAGCCAAGTTCAGATAGTTGACGCACTACGCGAATATCACGAAGAAACCCAAGCGAACATCATTATGGTCACTCATGACCTCAATCCTATTCACATAGTTGTGAAAGACGTTTTGATGTTGAACCGAACCGTGATGGGAATTGGTCACCCATGTGAGATAATGGACACAGAGCTAGTCAAACAAGTGTATGGTCCCACCGCGTACATCGTCGAGTTAGACGGGCACAAGTATTGCATTACACACGATTCAGGAATCGACGACCATGATCGCTAGTATCTTCGACTTAATTCTAACCTCACCAATCCTCCAGCGAGCGCTAGTCGCTTCTTTGTTTGTTGCATTCATTGCAGCTACCAGCGGAACATTCATGGTGTTTAGGGGATTATCATTCCTTACAGCAGGTGTCGCCCATGCGGCTTTAGCAGGAGCAGCACTTGGTCTATTACTTCAAGCAAGTGGCATTGCACCATGGTTTAGCCCGGTCCTTGGTGCTGTGATTTTCGCTGTACTAATGGCAGTGTTAACCGCGTATGCTGGAGAACGCGGAATAGCACAGAAGATGGAAGTCGCAGTTGGAGTCGCTTTTGCGCTTTCAATGAGTATTGCCGTGTTCCTAATGTATTACCTGCCCCCTGCGATGATTCCACAAATATGGGGCTATCTATTTGGGGACCTCCTCTTGCTTGATAATTTAGATATCGTACTTTTGGCAGGAACTGCACTTTCCCTTATTCTGATTGTCATTCTCTTCAAGAAAGAGTTTGTTTATGTTAGCATCGATATGGAAGGTTCAACAGCCCATGGTATGGGTGCTCGTGGCTACCATTATCTCATGATCATTGTTGCAGCCATTGCCATCGCCCTTGCTGCAAAAGCTGTTGGTGCAGTGCTTGTATATGCAATCCTTGTTGCTCCCGCCGCGGCTTCAAATGAGGTATTAAAAACGGTCAATGGAGTGATTATTGGGTGCTTTGTGTTAGCATTACTTGCTATGCTCATTGGATTGGCGAGTTCCTTTGCGATTTTAGCCTCACCCAGTGCCATTGCAGGAATTGTTTCGGCACTAATGTATGTCGTTGCGATTCAAGTGAAGCGATTGATGCACTAAAATTAGCTTTTTGTGGTTTCCGTTAAAAAGCGGTTTTACCACACTTAATAAGCGTCCGTGTGCGTCCCTATTCTGGAGAGATGAGACCATGTCAGCGGGATCTGAATATGCTAAGGGACTTATTCTAATTAGTGGTCGGGCATACCCGGCGAAAGAGGTCTTACAAGCATTGGAACGACAAGCTATGACCTCAGTACGAGCAGTTAACGATGAGCTTTGGATTGGCAAACAGCGAGTCCATCCACTCGCAAAGATTACACCAGAACAGGCAATGAAGCTGACCTGTTTTGGAAGTTTAGCCTATTGCTGTGATTTGAACCGTGAATGCCATCTCCGCGATGAGGCAATTCGTTTACTGGGAATATCCAAGGAAGAATTCCGAGCAATCCAGCTCGAATGTCACCAACAATTCCTACGCTACGGGGAACGTCGTTGGCCTCAGGAGCAAATGAGGTCGACTACTTCTGAGGTCTCACACTCTCCATCATTTTCAAGAAGCTCATCTCAACCGGATCAGTATGAGGCGTGGCGTGAGCCTGTAACTTCAGGGCGTTATGAAACTAGTCGAAGCACATCTCAGGCTTCTCGGTCAGGAACAAGTAGCACAGTGGATCTTGGGGGGCTTTTTGGAACTCCGGAGGAGTATAAGTCACGTTCGTTTACAGAACCCGACCCCTTTTCCAGTTCGTCTTCAAGGTTAGGAAGTGAATCAAGAAGCTTTTCTTCTGGGGAATGGAGTTCTTCAGGTGCAACGATAGCCACTTCACCCTCGTCGCATTCATCAATTCAAGGGTTCTGTATCTACTGTGGACAGGATTTACAAGAGGATAGTGAATTCTGTAGTCGTTGTGGACGTAACCAAAAGTAAGTGGCACTTTGCATTTGATGAAGATTAACATTCACATCTATTGTGACTACACAACAGCTAGCCCTTTTTAGCGAGTTTACGTAAGGTTTCGATTTGCTTGGTAAGCTTCTGAAGAGCTTGTTTCCAACGTTCAATTTTTTCTTGATCGGCTTCAGTTTTATCCCCACTCGACGCTTCAAAATCAGCAATCCGTCGTTCAAATTCCAAAGCCCGACTACTTAGACCTGCAATCCTAGCATGAACTTCAGGTGTGGGTGAAACGATCTCCAGCATCGTTTTCACGGTTACACGAATTTCCTCAACTACTGCTGCCAATTGTGTGATAGTCTGCCGAATTGAGTAGAGACTTTCACTAACTAAAGTACTCGACTCTTCCGTGGGTCCTTTATGACGAATCAGGAAGAGACGAACTTTGGAGAGAATGTCGAAATAAAGCTGAACAAGTTCTTCTTCATCTCGAAACCAGGCACTAAGGGGATTCCACTTGGAAACCAGTTCATAAAGGGTTTCCATTTCTTGACCAAGTTCTTGAGCCTCAGGTGTATCCTGAGCTTGTATGAAGGCTTTAAGTTGGGGTAGCAGTGATATGATTTCAGCCTTTGATTTAACCTCTTGGGGTGTAGCAATATCAGATCCCATGAGCTGCCGATAGAGCTCTTCAAGCCGTTGAATGCTTTCTGTTTCATTCAACTTTGTTTCAAATCCCCGATTTTTGTTGAGCTGAATATATCAAATTTGATGTTTAGGTACCTAGCCCCAACCGAATTTCACGAAGGGAGTGATACCGATTTGGATATCCGAGCATCGTATAAATATCTGTGATTTCAGCAGCCTCTGCAAGGGCTCTCGCACGATTATATTCACTTTCATCCTCGAGAATCCAGTGATTCATTGTGAAATCAATACCTTGCTTCTTTAGAGAGCCAATAAAGGAAAGATTCTCGATGAAATCTGTGAAATCTTTTGACCCGATATCAGGTAGTATGGGTGTCCAAGGATAGACTTCAATTGCTAAGTTTTTGTCCATCTTCGCAAGAGCATCAAAATCTAGGCCCTGATTTGTCCGAGTGCCTGCTACGTATCCACTTTCAGAATCGATGGGGTACGTGGGAAAGACTTTGAGAGAGGGCTTCACTTCTTTGGCGGCGGTGATGAGTTGTTGAATGGTGGCCGTCATTTTGGCAACACGCCACTCAACCCATTGATTGTACAAGGCAGGATTTGCTGCAGGATCAGCAATTTGGAAGGTGTGACGAAGGTCAGCATATTTGGTAAATTCTTCCCGACAATCCGTACAATAACAGTACTGTGCATGCGGATAGCCAAGATTACCCAAAATCAATACCTCTATTGGTGTTTCAGCGACCTCTTTCACAACTGTAATCATGTGTTCTATAAACGCAGGTTTGTTCGGACAAACCATGCTTTCGATGGATTGTCCTTCGGTTGTGTAAGTTTTGAATGCTGGATCTGCAGCAAAGAACGCATCAGCAAAGACATTGACAAACGCACCAGAACGAATGCCAACTGCATCAGTTGTATCAAGAGCCTCACTGAAGAACGTGGGATATTCTTCATCAGCGGGCGCAACCTTGCTAGAGTAAAATACGCGGCCCGAAACATCCTTCGCGACGGCAACAACGTATTCCAAGTATCCGCCATAATTAGCAAAGAAGTCATCTAAACTGGTAGTAAGATTCCGAGGATCCACGATGAGCGTGACTCCCCGTGTGAGTAGGTCCCGTATCTCCACAATTTCCACCTACTAGAGTAACTGTAAACACTGTGATAAAAGAGGGAATAAAGTTGTCGCCAACTAACCGAAAAACGTGTCCAATCTACGCATTCCTATTGTGTCTAACCATTCAATTCCTAACGCATCCAACACCTGCTCAAAGGTACTTTTAACGAGATCCTTGTACTTCGCGATATCAATATCCTGTGCTGTAGCTTGTTCAACCGGTTTTACGCCACCAGTCGTTTTGACATATGCAATAATATCTCCTGCAACTACATCCTTACCTGCCTTTTGAAGCTGACGAGCCGCTTTCACATGTTGCGGTGTTGTCTTGACATACGCATTCAGGTTCTTCGTTAGTTGCACACGAATTGCTAAATCTTCCACTTGAAATTCACGACGCTCTAACATCGTAAGTTTCTCTCGGGCTAGTTTGAGAATCCGGTTTTTCGCTGTCGTGAAATCATCAGGGTTACGAACCTGGCGAAGAATATCAATCATCTGCATAAACGCCACTTGGAGAAAAGCAGGTGTATTACGTTTCTTTCCGGTCAGTCCTTTGATGTCCACCTGCCCGTCTTTCGAAACCCCAAGGTAGTTCTTCTTTCGACTGGATAAAGCAACATACCGATACTCTTTTTCAACATCTAATTCAACACGAAGTTCCTTCTCGCTGAAATCAATTAGTTGTTGTAATTGTTCCTTAGTCGGATTATCCAAAAACAAACTATCCGTATCACCATACAACACGGTCACACCAATTTCCTTTGCTTTATCAATCGTCTGCGTAATCGCAAACCGCCCTAGAGCCGTAATACTCTCGGCAGCAGGAGCACAGTAAAGCGGAAAATGCGAAGCCCCAAGCACACCATAGCTATTATGTGTTACAATACCATTTGTCGTAACAAACCATCCATTTCCTGTTTCGATATCATATACAGGTTGAGGTTTTGGTTCGGTTGTAATTGATTTGACACGAACCAGATTGGTGCCATTAAATTCTATTAGTCCACGATATTTTCGTGTATACTGTCGTC
>JBHLQC010000042.1:0-10413 GCA_048885185.1 Candidatus Odinarchaeota archaeon
CTCCGAGGCATTTTAGTTGCTCCCAGCCTTACAAAGGGCACTCATACGCTCCTTCAACAGTTGGGCTTAGAATACCGAAAAATCGAACCCCAGCAATGTGCTGTTTATCTACAAGAATCAGATTCGCGAAAACTTACTGACTATTTTACTGACTCACGATAATAGGACAACTAGCTGATGCACGACCAAGCTATTTGACGAAATCCTTCCGTAACACCTTGGCCTTCTTTTGCACTGGCCTCAAAATATCCCCAGCCCAGCTGTTGTGCATATCCCATTGCATCCTCTGTTGAAACTTGACGTTGATCTACTAAATCAACCTTATTTGCGATCAACACTGATGGAATCGCACCAGTTACCTGAGCAACTTCATCATACCATCCTGGAATATTATCAAAGGTATGGCGTCTTGTTACATCAAAAACTAAGATAATCCCTGCTGCTCCTCGATAAAAGACAGGGCGTACCGAACTAAAATGCGGTTGACCTGCCAAGTCCCAAAGTTGCAATCGGACTAGCGTATCACCAAAATTCAGTTCTTTCACCGCAAACGAAGTACCAACAGTCATGATATATGATTCGCGGAAATGACCCTCAGTGTAACGGATGATTAGACTAGTTTTGCCAACGGCACCATCGCCTACGACACAAACTTTGAGAACGTACTGGCGTTGCGGTATACTCATGTAGCCTTTCTCCTCTAGGCTCGGTTTGTCTGACTTACGTTTGTGACAATATATTGGTTTCGTTCATCCATGGGTTTTCTTTCAGTTAATTAATTTCGCCCAATGATTTTTATGGACTTAAAGGATGTTAGGGGCAAGCTAGTCTAACATGGGAGTGCGAACACACAATGATGGTAACAGAGCTACCGAAGCAGTTCGATTTACCTTCTTTAGAAGAAGAAGTTTTACTCTTCTGGAAAAAGAATGAAGTGTATGAGAAGGTAACAGAGCAGCTTCAGGATCAACCAGTATTCAAATTTTTAGATGGTCCTCCATACACAACTGGTGCAATCCACTTGGGAACAGCGTGGAACAAAATTCTGAAAGACATGGTATTACGGTTTCGTCGGATGCAGGGGTTCCGTGTCGTGGACACACCTGGTTTTGATATGCACGGACTACCAATTGAAGTGCACGTAGAAAAAGCTTTGGACATTAAATCGAAATTAGATATTGAAAGCAAGATTGGCGTTGATAGATTCATAAAACAATGTCAGGATTTCGCCCTTTCTAACTTAAACCAGATGACAGAACAGTTCAAACGCACAGGAGTGTGGATGGACTGGAATCGCCCATATCGCACGATTGATAACCCCTACATTGAAGGCACTTGGCACTTGATGAAACGAGCCTCAGAACGAGGATTGCTCTATCGCGGGTTACGATCAATAGACTGTTGCGTGCGCTGTGAGACTGCAATTGCCAAACGAGAGCATGAATATAGGACAGTTGAGGATTATTCGATTTGGGTAAAGTTTCCAATAATTGGGAAAACTAACGAGTATATTGTGATTTGGACTACGACGCCATGGACACTTCCTGCCAATATGGGAGTAATGGTCAATCCCGAATTTGAATACCTTCGTGTGAAGGTTGATGATGAAGTGTGGATTCTAGCCAAAGGACTAGCTAATGTCATATTACAAGGGTTACTCAATAAACAATACGAAGTGGTTGAAGAGGTCAAAGGCACAAAGCTTCTGGGGATCCGTTACAAACATCCATTGCAAGATGAGGTGCCCCGACAGGCAAAATTCCATGATGCTTCTGAGAAAGTTCATTCCATCGTCTTAAGTGAGGAATATGTGACCTTAGAACAAGGAACAGGTCTGGTACATATGGCTCCTGGTCATGGCCCTCAAGACTTTGAGGTGGGTGAGCGAGAGGAAATTCCCATTTTCTGCCCAGTTACGCTTTCTGGTTCATTCTCAGAAGATGGTGGAAAATATGCAGGGATGAAAGTACAAGATGCAAATGAAGTTATTCTACAAGACTTGCGCCAAAAGAAGCTCCTAGTTCATCAAGATACAATTGAACACGAATATGCTCACTGTTGGCGATGTGGTAGTCCTCTAATATACCTCGCTACTGATCAGTGGTTCCTTCGCGTGAGCGAAATTCGAGAAGACATTATCAAAAAGAACGAAGATATCTACTGGGTACCTGATTGGGCGGGTCATACTTGGTTCCGTAATTGGGTACAAAATCTTCGTGATTGGTGTATTTCTAGGCAACGCTATTGGGGTGCACCTCTACCAATCTGGAAATGTGACAAATGTGAGGAAATTGAAGTCATAGGAAGCATAAATGAACTAAAAGAGAAAGCAGGTAAAATCCCTAAGAATCTTCATCGTCCATGGATTGATGAACTCTCATGGCCCTGTTCGAAATGCAAAGATACGATGAAACGGGTCTCTGATGTGTTAGATGTCTGGCTAGATAGTGGTGTAGCTCCATGGGCAAGTCGCTGGGCAACCTATGGCACAACAGACTTTGATAATTGGGAAACAGCTGACTTCGTAATGGAAGGCAAAGATCAGATTAGCAGCTGGTTCAACACCCTCTTTAACTCAACAATGCTTGCAGATAACCGAGAACCTTACAAAAGTGTCTATATGCACGGATTTACAGCGGATGAACACGGTCGACCTATGTCAAAATCAAAAGGCATAGGCGTCTTCCCCGAAGAGGTAGTGGAAAAATTTGGTGCTGAAACACTACGAATGTATTGTATCAAAAGCACAGGACCCGGTGAAGACATGCATTTTCTCTGGAAAGATGTCGAAGATACCCGCCGTTCTCTCTCAATTCTCTGGAACGTCTATGTCTTTGCTACAACATTCATGAAAGCTGCAGGATATGATCCACAAGCTCATAAATTGAAACCTCAATCCTTACAAAATGAAGATCGATGGATTCTCTCCCAGTTGCATCTATTAATCAAACAAGTAGGGGAGCGTCTTGAGAAATACGAGCTACCATTTATACCACGGTTGATGGAATCCTTCATCGTCAAAGATTTGAGTCGTTGGTATATCAAGCTGATAAGACCACGAACTTGGGTGAGTTCTCAAGACGAAACAAAAACACAAGCATTTACAACGCTGTACTACGTCTTACGAACCCTCTTAGCGGTACTAGCTCCCGTGATGCCTTTTCAGACAGAAAAAATGTATCAAGCACTCGTTCGTTCTGCTGAGCCTGATGCCCCATTAAGCGTTCACATGCTTCCATGGCCTAAGGTCAACGAAAAGCTAATTGATCCTGGGCGGAGCCAAGAGATGGAATGGGTTTCTGATATAGTAGAAGCAACTCAATTCATTCGCCAAGAGGAAGGTTTGAAATTGCGTTGGCCCTGTCAACGTTTAGTCATTGTACCTTCAAAGAAAGAGTTTCAACTTGAACATTTCACCGATGTTGTAGCAAGTCAGACTAATGTAAAAACGGTTGAAATCCAAAAGAAGGCTAAAGGTGATTTATTCAAAAACAAAGAATTACCTTTTGCAACAATATACCTCGACATCAGTGAAACTCCTGAACTTCGTGCTGAACGCCTTTCACGTGATCTTATTCGACAAATACAAGCAACGCGAAAGAAACAAGGGCTTCATGTTACACAACGCATCAAACTATATGTGGCGACTGAATCATTGGAACTACGGCAAGCAGTAGAAATGACTCGGGTTAGCATTGCTTCAAAAGTTGGTGCTTTGACACTTGAAGTAAAGGAGAAAATACCTACTGTAAAAGGGCTTGCGGTTGGAAAACTCACATTTGCCAATAAGGAAGTTCAATTTGGCTTTATCGTCCAAGAGAAATAGCCGCCCCAACACATTTAAGCCGCAGTGAAACATCACAAAATTCACAAGGGCACGTGGCTTAGCCTGATGGAGCGCCGAACTTCTGCGTACTTGGCGCAGAGTGTGTATGCCTTATATGGTGTCGCTCCGAACATTCGATTGCGAAGCCTAGGTAAGCCGGAGGTCGCGGGTTTGAATCCCGCCGTGCCCACCACCCATTCGTTAGAAGCTATTTCGATTTACCCTTGTCATCAAATTTCTTGGCAGCAGTTTCGAAATCTATACCAAATCCAGTCTCTTTCGTTAATCGTGGTCGTACCTGCATGAATACTGGAAACCGAGTAGCCTGACCAACAACAAGAGCCTCACCTACGCTCAAACTTGAAATGGAAGTCAAAGTCGCCTTGGTAATTTTTTCTGATGTGGCCCGGATATGATCTAAATCATATGGATTAGTGATTCGAAGAAAGATGTTCGTACCACATTGAGACAACACAGTTGTTGACAGGCGAACAGGGCGCTGAGAAATAATACAGAGTGACAAATTATACTTCCGACCTTCACGCGCCACTGTTTCAAGAATTCCCTTAGAAAACGCAAGCGCTCGCCGAGCCTCAGGACAGAATTGATGAGCCTCTTCGAGAAACACAATTGTGGGGGGAATTGTTCCATCTCGTCGTAAGTCAAACAGGTAACGCAGAACCGCATCAACGATAATCTGTTTCTTTTGTAAACTCACGGTCTCACTCAAATCAAGAATGATCGCATACCCTGGCTTCATCAGTTTTGACCAGTCAGGCGTTGGTGTTTTTCCGAATAGTCGAAGACTCTGAAGGTTATCTAACCAGCCTAGAAGGGCGTCACGGGTTCTCACATTTATTGAGGGGTCTTGTTCGAGAGCGGTGATTATATCGCCGATATCGTAGGGCTGTCCTTTTCGTGTGCTTCGAAGGGTGCGGATAATTCGAGTAAGTTCTCGAACCTGGATAGTGCCCATATCTGGGGCATAGGTTGCAAATGCTTTTGCACTCATTCGGGGTGTAGCAATTTCAACTAGTGGGCTTTGAATGACGGTTATTTGGTCTTCGAAACCTTTTCCCTTTGCTCCACTCGATTCAGCTAGCCCAGTATATTCACCATGTACATCAATCACAAGTAACGCTGGACGCCCTTGACCCGGTTTTCGTGCAAGAAGTTCTTCCAACATTACGGATGCAGCGTAACTTTTTCCTGCCCCACTCATCGCAAGAAGTGCCACATGCTTTTGATACATCTTCGTCAAATCAAAGGTTGCAGGAATATTATGGAACAACAACTGTCCGAGATGAACTCCCTCTTTAGTAAAACCAAGAAATTCACCTAAAATCTTTGTATCGGGTGTCTTTACCTGCGTGCCAGGTGAAGGGGGATAGGTAATCCTTCTAACTTGCCCGTTTTCGAATATACCAAGGGGCTTAGTCTCAGCTAGCACATATTCCCATCGATCTATAGGAAAAATCGCGTTGAAAGCTTTTCCTGAGCGTGTAAACTCATGCACCGCATCAATTTGCGCAAAATACCGATTTGTCTTGTAAACTTGTTCAATATGAGCAAACACCGTACCCTCCTCAGTCTCCATGGAGACATATTGTCCAACATGAACTGGGATTTGCTTATCAGATGGGGCATCATTGCGTTTTCCAATGACAAAGGAAACATTTTCTGTCGATGGACCATTTTCTGTGCAAACGACGGTTCCGATAGTTTCTGTTTTCATTCAAGGTTCATCCTACAATCATATCAGTTCTACTGAAAAGGCATTCTTTCACGGCGCAATTTCAATACACTCTCCGGATAACCAATCCGGTTCGTCAGCTGGTTCAAGAGGAATTCTAGATCACGCTCAATTAACCTAGCCTGTGAATCGGCATCAATTAATACAGAAGGAAGGGCAAATTCCTCGTTATCAGAAGACATAGGAAGCAGCATTGCCCCAATTTTTTCTATTATACTCTTTGGATCAGAAGCTCCTGTAAAGACCTCAACTCGTAGCGGGTAATCATATTCTGCAGTTCGTAAGTAGAAACAAACAAGTCCATTTTTCTGTTGGTTGAGCTCTTCATCTTCAAGTCTATTTTCGATATTTGTATTATCTAGCCGCAGTATGGGTGATCTTTCACCGACATCAAGAATTCTGAAAAAGAAGTCTGAATCATAACTAAACTGTAACACAGAACGATAATCCAACTGAAGCATTGGTTTCAATTCAGGGTGTCGGGTAATCAGATGTGGG
Source organism: Candidatus Odinarchaeota archaeon (assembly GCA_048885185.1). Lineage (GTDB taxonomy): Archaea > Asgardarchaeota > Hermodarchaeia > Hermodarchaeales > Hermodarchaeaceae > Hermodarchaeum. The sequence continues at coordinate 6,078 of JBHLQC010000042.1, forward strand.
AGTATCTCACCGAGTATGTGAATAAATCGTTGACTTCTGCTATCTTTCACAACACCTGCTAGGAGTGTTCCGGTTTCCGTGGTCTTCGTGTAAAGCTTTTCGAATAATTCGATAATTTCGCTGTACTTTCTTGAAAATATGGATTGTTGTGACGGTCGATCATTGAGATGGGGTCTTAGCGAGCCATCCAATAACAACAATTCTGCAGGGTGGTGATCTTGAACCCGGATAGCCAGTTCCAATTCACCTTTCAATCGTTCAAGTGAGGCATTAAGCTCTGCTTCTCGTCTAGATATAGGAGTTAGCTCTGCTTTCACAGTTGGCAGAGTTGTTTTTTCAGGAAAATAAATTGCAGAAACCCGATTAGAAGGGGTATATTCAAAAATGGTGGCGTTAGCCCGAGTTATAACTAATTCCACACCGCGCAATGTATTTTTTAACAGTCCACCATCAACACCACAAACGCGGAGACCGCTTAATTCCGTTGGAGTAACTTGACGGGCTAAATGATTATCAACTATGTATCGCTGGGCAAGCGGTAAGTCCGTTAGGAGATCAATCTTGTGGCGTTCGCTTCGAAGAATAGAAGCAAAGGAATTTCTTTTTTCTTCTAACATGTGGATTTGTTGGACAATTTTTTCTAATGTCTCATCCAACGCCCATAACTCGCGAATAGTCTTCATTCCTATCGTCCAAAAAGAGCTTTCCTAGGCTAGTGCCATGCTTAGAATTAAAACTTGGTATAACGTTATAAACGCAACCAATGTCGGAAATCACACCTTCTCTAAAACAGGCTCAAATCTTTCTGAAACAACACATCCATGAGTCCAACATAATTCGACACAGTGAGGCAACGCAGCAAAAAGCCGTGCAAATCGCTCATCTCATTGCTTCCAAAGAATCTGTGAACATACAATTAATTGAAGTTGGGGCTTTACTCCATGATATTGGTCGAACACGAACACACGATATTACACATGGGTATGTTGGAGGGCAACTACTGCATCAAAATGGTTATCCATCAAGCGTAGTGAAAATCGTTGAACGACACGTTCTTGGTGGGTTCACACCGCAAGAGGCTCCTTTGGTGGGGCTTCCAAAACGAGATTTTGTGCCTCACTCTTGGGAAGAAATCATTGTGTGTGTAGCTGACAAATTGGGATCCTATGAATGGAACGGTATCAATCGGCCACAAAAATGGTTATCTAAAATGGATACTCGTTTCGCGCAACTTCAGAAACGGTATGACGTTTGTGCACCATATCGGGCATCTATGCAGCGGGCTAGGAACTTCGCCCGTATGTTAGCTAATCTTGCCACACGCGACTAACGTCGGTTATGGAGTTAGTATCATTGCAAGCATTCCCGGATACATTACTATTGCTGACAAGAAGACAATCAATGTAGTTAGAAGCGGGACAGTGAGATTATCAAACCCCGGGGGACTTATTGCTTCGATTAATGTGGCGCTTATTGCACAAATCACACTAAGGATTGCGATTTGTGTTGCATTAAAGACAGGCATTCCACCAGTCGCAAACACGTCTAGGAAAAGCCAACAAACCCATGCACCTAGCAGTGAACCGATGAATACACTTATCGATCCTTCAAGGCTTCGAGTTGCGTTGCGAATGGTATATTTGTGTCTACCATATTTTGCCCCAATGATTGGGGCAATCCCATCACCCAAATACATCGCAGTCAAGCCCAGAGCCGGGATGACAAAGAACGGTATGAGGTTTGAAAACAAGGTAAATGTTGCGACTAATAAGTTAATGGAAATTGCATAAAGAAATGGACCCCAAATGTGACCCGACAGATAGTCTTCCTCTCTTGCCATAACACCAAACATAGTTCTGAGACTTTTTACTGGGCTTCTTGGTGATGCTAAGAATATCAGAATTAACATCGGGAAGGATACTAGAAGGGCTATCCATGCTTGTGAGTAAAATGGAACTGTAAAGATGGAAAATCCTGCAAAGAGATGAATGATTTTTCGTGTGACAGTGGTTGGAAGGTTCTGCCATCGACGTAGTAGTTCACCAATAACGATTACTCCAAATACCCATGCGTAAGCTATCGCAAGAACGATAAAATCTTGAAGAGTAAGAATGAACTGCAATCTGTATTCACCCGAGTTTGTTCTCGTCGCTTTATTTTATCACATATTTATACTCGGTGGGCTATTCATCAAAGAGTCTTTAAGGAGTGGTTTAACTCTCTAATGCTACAATGGATCAAACCGCTCGGGAAAATCTACTCAGAAGTATCGCTGGTGAAATCACTCTTGCCGAGAATCCTGGACGAGTGATGCGAAAATGGCGTGAGCAATTTGGTGTGGCACAACACAATCTAGCTAAGCAACTTGACATCTCTCCGTCTGTAATTAGTGATTATGAAAGTGGAAGACGGAAATCACCACGGGTTGAGACAATACGAAAGTTTGCTGAAAGCCTCATAGTTATTGACGAAAGCCGTGGAGGGCAAATAGTCAACGCATTCATTCGCCTTTTAGGACAAGAAATTCCGTCTGATATTCTTCTAGATATTCGTGAGTTTCCTGCGTCTATTCCCGCAAAATTGTTGACAGATCATTTGGAGTGCAAAACAATTGTTGACGATGTTATTCCGGATAGGGAGATTTTCGGCTATACAACAATCGATAGCTTGAGAGTAATTCTTCAGCTATCGCCAGAGCAAATGCTCAAATTATATGGTGCTACACCAAATCGAGCAGCAATTTTCACTCGTGTCAGTACAGGGCGGTCACCCATGGTAGCAATTCGAACATCTCAAATGGGCTTAGGTCCTGCTGTACGACCATCTGTTGTTATTCTGCATGGTCCAAAAAAGGTTGATTCAGTCGCATGTAAAATTGCTGAAGTTGAAAAGATTCCACTTTATCTATCGATGATAAAGGAAACTGAAGCCTTGGTTCGTAAGCTTCGAAATTTCAAACCTGAGGTGTGAAGTTCACGGTGCATACCCTCTACTTTGTTGGTACTGCTGGCTCTGGTAAATCGACACTCACCAATGCTTTTGCCAGTTGGTTAAAAAATGCTAACGTAAGTGTAGGAACTGTAAATCTAGATCCTGGGGTTTTGCATCTTCCATATGGGCCCGACATTGACGTTCGGGATTTTGTTTCTTTACAAGGAATTATGGAAAAGTATAATCTTGGTCCCAATGGAGGATTAATTGCTGCAATAGATTTGATTAGCACACATCTTGAAACGTTACAAGAGGAAATCACTGAATTAGGCGTTGATTTTCTTCTTATGGATACTCCAGGTCAAATTGAATTATTTGCCTTCAGAGAAACCGGACCTTTAATCGTGTCTAGTCTTGGGGGAGAAAGCAGCATGTTAATTTATCTTGTAGATGCAGCCCTGGGAAAAACTCCCGCAGGATTAGTTTCTTCGCTTCTCCTTTCAGCTTCAGTATTAGTCCGTTTTCATCTTTCCCAACTCAATGCGCTATCAAGAGTCGATTTGCTGAGTGAGGAAGAATTAGAAAAAGTAAATATTTGGTTAGATGATCCGATTAACCTGCTTCATGATCTCCAAGAGTCACGAAATGAATTACAGATTGAACTTTCAAGTGAACTGTTCAATGCAATTCAGAACCTATTTTCAGGTCTAGATCTTGTTCCTCTTTCTGCCGCGCGCCTGGAAACTCTTGAGTTACTATTTTCACATGTTTCGAACACACTGACAGGTGGTGAGGGGTTCGAAACCTTTCGATAACCTTGTTTTACTAAAAGGTTTTAATTCAGACCCTCTTGTTGTATGGCTCATTAGGTGAATTGAATGCCCAAGGTCGATGACATAATAACAACAGCCCGTTCCGAAAAGCGAACCTACCTTTTGGAAAATGAATCCAAAACAATAATGCAGACCTATAAAATTCCAGTAACCAAATTCACGGTAGCTGAAACAGAGGATGCTGCTGTCAAAGCAGCAGAGAAAATTGGTTATCCCGTTGTCCTAAAGATTTTGAGTCCTGATGTGATTCATAAAAGCGATGTCGGGGGAGTGCTAATTAATATTAATACTCCCGACGAAGTTCGAAAAGGGTATCAATCAATCGTTAAAAATGTTCAAAAACACAAATCAAATGCCAGGATTAAGGGTATTTTCATTGAGGAATTTGCACCCAAGGGAATAGAAGTAATCATTGGGGCATTAAAGGATCCACAATTTGGACCAGCGCTGATGTTCGGATTGGGCGGAATTTTCGTCGAAGTGTTAAAAGACGTCAGCTTTCGAGTTGCTCCGATCACAAAATTCGATGCAAAAGAAATGATTCAAGAAATCAAGGGTTACCCAATTCTAAC